>WRGM01000045.1 GCA_009787175.1 Candidatus Bathycorpusculum fermentans
AGTGAATGGACTGAGTTTTCAATAAAAATACCCGTTACAGATAAGTCTGGGCCCACATCAACTGTTACTACCGTGCCTTTAACTCCCGGTGGGTCGTCAACTTCAAATCCGAATAATCCTCCGCAGCAAAGTCCGTTGCAGTCTAACCTAATCACCTTTTTTGCCTTTGTATGCATTATTGTAATTTTACTAATAGTTATCGGCTATCTACTATACAAACAAAGAAAAACCAAAGCAATCCCAAGCGTCACATAAAAACTAATCAAACAATTTTTTTACCTGAGTTTTTTACGTATAGACAATTTTCAGAACCACACTGTATATAAACACAAATAGCCTCCTCACCGCACTTCGACTTTAAAAGAATACAACATCACACATCAACCAAACAGACACTTTACCCGTAATATTTCCTTGCTTTAAAAACAAACATCCACCTCCACATTACTACATTTTTATAGTAATTTTTATATCAGCAAAACCACTAGTAATAAACAGTGACGTGAACTATGGCTTCAATAACAGTAACAAGACATTCACAGGTTACCATACCTAAAGAAATACGCAAAGCAGTAGGAATAACAGAAGGCGATAAGGTAAATATGAGAGTGGTAGAGGGTAACAAGATAGTTATTGAGAAAGCAGACACGCAAGTATGGGAGGACTGTACAGATTTTTTGCCTGAAGACTTTGAAAAAACATTAACGACCATGCGTGCTGATGCTACACAAAGATTCAAACGCCTCGGCTTGATTCCATGATGTCTCAAAAAAAGCAAACCCCAAACCAACTACTAAGAGTGCTTGTTGATACCTCCATAATTGTTGATGTAGATAGGGGCAAGCAGGACGTTATAGAGTTGTGTAAACAGTTAACCAGCACCAACAGCGCATACATAAGCACCGTGAGCGTCTCGGAAATTCTAACAGGCTCATACCTACGAAAAGACCACAAAAACGCAGTAAAAAAAGCTGAAAAAATACTAAGCCAATTCCACTGGGTTGATTTAAACGGAGAAACAGCTAAACTTGCCGCAGAACTCAACGCCTACCTAATTACAAATGGACAACCCATAGAATATCAAGACATAGCAATCGCCGCATCCTGTCTCTTAGAAAACTGCGACATCCTATTAACCGAAAACAAAGAACACTTCAACCGACTACCCAACCTAAAAAACAAAGTCCTAACCCCCAAAGAATACCACCAAAAAAACAAACCACCACCACCGCCACAACTACAAGAATAATCCACAAACATCGCTACACAACTATTTTTTTGCACCCAATTATCTTGTTCCAGTCTATTTCAGTTTCAGCAAGACTAAACCAACATTGTTGACACAGGGGCAAACACTCTTGATCAACTTGCAAATATACCACAATATCCTTGTTACCACAATTAGGTTTTAGAGGATTTCTACATTGATGTTGACGTTCAACCAAAGACCACACTTCCAAACATAATGTTACCTCTTTTTAAAAACAGCAAACACTCACTACCAATCAAGGAGACCCCAATTGAGCACCTCAAACAAAGCAAAAACAAGACTACACGTACTAGGTATAGACGCAGAAATAGACCCAGCCATAGGAAAAAAACTAAAACGCGGCATCTACACAACCGACCGCATCCACACATTAGTGATGAGATTTCCCGGATGCGGCAAAACACGCTTCCTCTTATCCATGATAAAACAACACATCACCCACAACGAAGGCTTCATGATCATAGACTCCCACAGCGACCTCACCAACCTCGTCCTAACCCACATACCCCCAGAACAATGGGACAGAGTGATCTACATCAACCCATGGACAGCATTCGAAACCAAATATGACAACCGAGTCATACAAATAAACTTTTTAGAATACCACAACCCCTACGAACGAGACGTAGTCGCCCGCATGTTCATGGACACCCTTGAAAAACTCTACGAACGATGGTGGGGACCCAGACTAGACATGATCCTCCTAAACGCCCTATACCTACTCATGGAAAAAGAAAACGCCAAATTACCTGATCTATACATGATCCTCTCAGATCAAGAATTCCGCGACATGCTTACAACTAAATGCAAAGACCACAACGTCAAAACATTTTGGGAAAAACAATACGACAAAATGCCCAAAGACGCCTCAGTCGCCGTCCTAACCAAACTATACCGACTAGTCCAAGAACGAATAATCGTACCCATGTTCATGACCGAAAAAAGCGCCATAAACTTTCGCAAAGTCATGGATGAACAAAAAATAGTAATCATAGATCTACCCGAAGGAAAAGTCACAAGCGACATAGCCAACTTTTTAGGCAGCCTCATCCTATCCGCCACATACAACGCCGCCATGACAAGAGAAGACACCCCCGAAGAAAAAAGACAACCCTTCTACATATACGTAGACGAAGCCTACCGATACACAACAAAATCCATTCCGGAAGTATTGCAGTCACTACGAAAATTTAAGGTCTACTTGACTCTTGCAAGCCAATACCTAACCCAATACAGACGAGACATCCAAGAAGCCATCACCCAAACCTGTGAAACAATCATCTCTTTTAGAGTTGGAGAAGATACAGCTAAAGCGTTGGAAAAATTTTACCCCAAAAAATATGGCCACCAAACCCTGATGAACCTACCCAGACACCTATTCTTTGTCTCCACCCCCTACCAAGGCAACCGCGAATACCAAGTCCTAGAAACCCTCGACCACAAAACCGGCCCCAACAACCCCCAAGAAGTAATTCACTACAGCCTTAAAAAATACGGACAACAAGTCGATGTAGAAGCATTAATGGGACAGGTAAAAGACCTCTCATTACAAAGAGAATTTTTAAACTGGGCAGTCACTCCGGCTGAGTGGGTGATTCTGCTCTCAGTCCGACTATTTGGAGGACTAGTTGATGAAGAAACCCTACGAAACCACCTTTTGTACGACCCAACCAAACCTAAACCCTACACCCTAACTGAGTTAGGCTTTGCTAACGCTCTTAAAAACCTTGCAGTGGACAACACAAATCGAGGAGCATGGCTTACCTTTAAAGAAGAGACCGTGCATCAATGGCGAGAAGAAGCTTTTGCATACGGAAAAAAAGAGTTAAAAGCTAAAGAGGTACGCAGGAGATTATGGCGATTGGACTTAACAGATAAACGGGCTAAACAACTATTAGATGCTACTTTTCAGGGAGAAAAATCAGGCGGAGTTTGGCATGTTTGGACTATTATGGAACAACGAAGAATCTATTGGCAAAACGGGTGGATAACACAAATAGATACCGGAGAAACTGATGAGAGCCTCGCTGATCTCTACGTCACACCCACTCTACCAGCCTCACAGACAGAAGGCGCTAAAGGATACATTGACCACACCCAATGGGACTACAAACGCAGCTTTGCAGTAGAAGTAGAAAGTTATCCAACTAAACACTGGGACCGTCTAGAACACAATTACCTGCGAAACAAAAAAATGGGCTTTCCCACAGTCTTTATCCTGCCCAGCCAAAATGATGCCACACAATTAAAAGAGAAACTTGTTTTATGGAAAGCCACCTTGGTAACTAATGCAGTCCACTTTGAAGCAAATCACCCCGAAATGGTCACCATCGAAATCGCCAAAACCCAAAACAACCAACCAAATAACCCCGAACCCAACCAAAACTACAACAACTCCCACGTTACCCATACGCAATCATTTCAGCAACAACCAATGTCCACTATAGAGGGTTTAGAGCAAAGTTTAGAAACTAAACCTGGTATGTTGTCTGAAAAAGTTTTACAAAGCAAACTGATACTTGAGCTAGCAGGGCAAAAGTGGCATTTTCGGCTTAAAGCAATAAAGGGCAAAACCTATCTTTGTGCAAGAAAAGACCAAAAAGAACGCTACCTAGGACCATACAGCAAAGAAATACAGGACATCATAGAAAAAAACAATATCACGATAAACGACTACACCACTCCCAACAACAATAAAAATAACAATAACAAAGAAACACCCTAACATATTTTGAGAGTGTTTATCTAAAGATATATATCGTTTGTTTTTGCCATTGTTTGAAGGTTTCAGGTTCGCTTAGAGCGCACCATAATCGAAGAGTTAAATCCACCATGAGAGACTTTTTAGACACAACTTTAGTACGTCTTGTAAAACGTCCCAAGTGATGACGCGTATTACTATTATTCTGCTCAATAGTAACCGTATGCGCCTTACCAATAACATGACGCTCTTTTGGCAGTACTTTAGCAAATACATCCCAATCATCGGTGTAAAATACACAGTTTTCTAAATGTTTAACTTTGTTGTAGAGTCGTCTAAACGTTGCAGTATCACTGTTGCCAAGCACCCAGGCCACAACTCTCCGTGTGCCACGATCAATGGCTTTGAGGATCCATAGCTTGTTTTTTTTGAACCCACAAAATGCCACATCTCATCAAACTCCATTTCTTTAATCTCGCCAGAAATCTCTGTCTGTGGCAGTTTTGCTCCGGCTTCTACAATCCA
>WRGM01000046.1 GCA_009787175.1 Candidatus Bathycorpusculum fermentans
TGGTGTGGGCGTTTTCGTCGTAAAACTTGTATTGTTTCAAGAAGTTTGCGTATGATTGATTTAACTGTGTCTTTGTTTGCTCGTTTTCACGTTAACGGTTCGCGCGAGGAAAATTGGAACCTTGTACACAATCCTTTTTGAAATGCTTTCAAAAAGAGTTAAGTAGCTGTAAAGCACATTCCATATTGATTGATATGTCCATTCCTATGAATAGCATTAAGCAAATTAAAGGTAAACAACTCGTCATAACAGGTTCTTCTAAATCTCAAGCCGTTGGAAGAGGATACAATGTTATTACAAGCCAATACATTGTCCCATGGGAAATAAAATGCGATAACCCAATTATTGACACCGCCATACTTGACAGTTTAATTAAAAAACAAAACTCAAGTAGCGGAACAGAGGATTTCATCGAGGGTTCAAGTGCTACCGAATTTGTCAAAAATCTTAATGTCAAAATTAAAGCTGGCGCAGATTTAGGGCTCTTTTCGGCCGAAGCAAAAGTAGGCTTTGATTTCGCGAGCAAATCAACAGCGAAGATGGTCTTCGTACAATGTCGTGCACTAGTACACTCTAGACGGGAATATTTTGAAGGAGATACATACAAACAATATTTATCTACACAATTTAAAACAGATTTAAATTCAAACATGGCTCCCAGTGACTTATTTAAAAAATACGGTACACACTTAATTAAACAAATGTTTTTTGGTGGTCGCTTATGTTTCAATTACCTATATACAATGTCATCCAATGAAACATCACAGAAAATAACCACAGATATTAAGGCATCCTACATGGGTTGTACTGGTTCATCTTCTACTTCATCTTCAACGTCATGGAAAGCAACTGTGTCTAAATGTGAAATTTCAACCATACATGTAGGTGGTGGAGACTATGATATGAGTAACTTGGATCAGTTCAAGAAAAATTATCCCACCTGGAAAGCTTCTATCGCTAATAATCCTATGCCGTGCGACATTGCAGATGTAGCTAACCTTGTTCCAATTTGGTCATTTTGCACAAATTCAACGAGGGCAAAAACAATTGAGAGTGAATATACACGGCTTCTAAATGAGGAAGGAAAGGGGCTTGTTCCCAAGACTAATGTAGTTATTGACTGCTGTTTTGTTAGGTCCACGCTGGCTCAGGGGGGTCAAGTTGCAAAAAGGGATTGCCCCGCAGGATATGACCTTGTTGATGTTGATCTAAACTCTGGAGCAGGCGGGAAATTCATTTATCTTTGCTATAAAAAATCTACAACAGGCACGCCTATAACCGATATGTTCCTTGACTATTACAGTAAAGCACAATCAGTCTGTACCAAAAATGTGACACATAATGGTTTCTGTGCGAACTATACCATGCTTGCAACTGATTTGAATGAAGGAGCGGGCGGCAAATATATCTACCTCTGGATAACAAAGGATCAAAAGAAATCACCAATTAAAGAAATTAACGCCTTTATGGATAATAAAGAGAGCACGGCGCTTGCAGCGGCTACATCTAATAATTGGGAGGTTGTACGCTGGTTTAATTCAAGTGGTGGTGCTGATGTTAATAAAGGAGCTGGCGGAAAGTTTATTTTCATTTCGGTAAAACGTTGATACCTCCTCTTTATAGTTAGATAATAAAAGAGAACCTGCTAAAATTAGCAGTTTTTTTTATTTTTGTAGCCTGATTGCTCTTGGACAAGTGTAGCTCTTAAACATGTGAGTGAACGTAGAGGTTATGTTTCTTTTTTTGGGAGGCGCGTACTGTCTGGGGTTGTTATGGGGTTTTCTTGGTAGCTTTTGTCTAGGTTGAGGTTGCCTCGGTCTCGTTTTAGTATTCGGATTTTTTCTGGGATTTTATTTTTTTCCCAGTCGGTCCAGGTGATTTCTTTAAAGAGCCATTTTTTTCCTAAGTGTGCAGCGGTGATGGCGTGTTTGTATTTGTTCTCGGTTGGTATGAATTGGTTTAGGAATTGGAATAGTTTGTCTATTTGTTGTTTAGGGAAATAGGCGTAGTATGTAGCGTTTTTTACTTCAAACGCGTAAGTGTGTTGACCTTTGCGTGCAATGATATCTGGTAGAGGGCTTAGGCTTGGGTTGCTTACGGGGACTCTGACGGCTGAGTAGCCGCTCTTTTTGAGTAATTTTACCAGTGCAGCTTCGCTGTAGAAGCCGCGTTTGCGCCATCTGCGGAGTTTTACTCGGTCAAAGTCTTTGCTCATTTAACTCACATTCTATACCTTTTTTAGTTTGGCGGCATAAAATGTTTGTTAACACTTATACGGCAACTGTGTTAGGGTGATGCTTTTGTATACAAAAAGCTATCACGCTTCTGATACAGGATGATTAGTTAACTGAAAAATGAAATATGACCTCACCAGCTAAACTTGAAATTTTAGCGAATTTCTTCTCTTACAGAACAGGCTAAGTGGAAGATAAAAGCGGCGTTGATGGAGAACACATTTTTATTGCAATAAACGGCAAAGTTTGATTTTAACGTCTAAATGAAAGGAATTTGTGTGAAAAGGCAATTTAGTTATAGTTGATATGTAAAAACCTGTTAAAGCTGCTAGTCCCATAATTCAAAAATTAAACGATTACACGCATAAGGCATTACTGGAAAAGGAGCATTTTAAGCATTTATTTACGAAAAATACTCAATAGTTGTAGTCGTATTGTACCGAATTATGCTTCAAGAAAAAATAGCCAAAAAATTACACCTAAACACAAAATCAAAAACCAACAAAAACAGCTAAAACACAAAAATAGCCACAATTTAACCCTATTTGGTCTGTCCCTAAGGGCAAGGTATGGACAATATCGGAGCCTCTTAAAAGTACCGTCGAAAATCTCCATACAAAGCCTAACACGCAATTTTCGAAAAAACTTCGAAAAAATACGGCAATTTTTGAGTATTTCTGGAGCAAACAAAAAAATCAGCAAACTTTGCCATTTTTCACACAAACGAGATAACAAGAAAAAAATAAACCACATCTAAGACTATCAACATTGCACATAATTATTCGCATTTTTCCGGTATAGAATGGTGTAGCTAGCAAAATTATGCTTACGTGCTAGCCGACATACTGATTACTGATTATTTGCTTGTACCTGTTCATTAGGCATGGTTACATTTATTGTGGTATCAGGCAGCCAATTCTGGCATTATTTTGAACAGTTCAACATGAACAAATTACAATTACGTTATATTGGTGATATAGGTATTTTATATCACCATAAACCATCACCAGTATACACCAGAATTTTTGACACAACAGTCGTATACAAAAGCATCACCCAAACACAGTTAGTTTTTATCAAAATCAAGTGCTCCTCCGATTCACTGCTTTCTTCTTCTACAATAGGCAAATATGCAGATCACAAGAATACTAATTCCAGCTGATAGCAGTAACGTGACTACAGCAGTATATGCAGTGCCATTAGATATTCTATGCGGTATTGCAGATGTCTCAGGATAAGTAGCATAATTTAAAGAACCGTTAAATGCAGTGTCATAGCCTATAGGTACATACTGTTCATTTAGCGAAGCAGGCATTACTCCAAAATAGTCCGGTATTGGCGTAAGTCCCCCTATTACATATAGGATATCATCAACAACGACCACGCCAAAATCTGATCGCGGCATCGCTGAAGCTGTAGCAGTCATCCAAGTGTCCTCTATAGGATCATAAGCTACATTATAACCTGAACTTAAAATGTAGATTTTCTGAGGCGCGTAACGACCAGTTGTTATTCCAACAGCCACATTGCCCTGTATGGATGTAGCCAAAGGTTTACCCTCACGCCACACATCAGAGTCTGGATCATAAAATAGTATTTTCTGCTCAATTACAGGCTCATTTTGAAGAGAGTAAAATTGAAAGTTACCAACACTTATTATTTTATTATCTAAACCACAGGAAAACACAAGACCTTCATTTGCAGGTGCACCAGTTTTAGCCGTCCACACATCAACAACTGGATCATACATGCACAGTTTCGGTACAGCATGGGCGCGTTCTGTTGTAACAAAAATTTTCCCATTTATAACACACGCTTGCAAGTAGCAGCCATCAAAGGGTAGAGAAGCCTTAGTACTCCAACTATTAGAGGCTATATCATAAACCTCATTTATCCCACAAATAGCATACCCATCTGTTCATCAAAAGACTCGCCGCCTATGCAATAAATTTTACCATTATATGTCACAATAGCAAAATTAACCCTTAGAGTAGGCATAGCCTTCAAAGTAACCCACGCATCCGTTTCAGGGGTATACCGCTCATTTATACCCATACCCATTAAGTTATGCGCTGTAGTGCCACCAATAACATAAATTAACCCATCAACTGCAATAACCCTAAAATTAACTCTTACCTGACTCATAGATGCTCTTGCATGCCATGAATCCTCAACTAACTCTGATGTTGAACCGTAAACTTCGGTTTTTAGGTATAGCCGATTAACTTAAGTTTTAGGAGACGTTTTATTGTGTGTTATGACGTATGGCAGAGATTTCAGAGAGGCCGCAATAGCGTACAAACAAAGGGGACATACATTTTCCCAGCTTAAAACAGCCTTCAAAATCACCCCACAA
>WRGM01000047.1 GCA_009787175.1 Candidatus Bathycorpusculum fermentans
GAAATACGTGACTTAACCATTAAAAAGAACCGTTAAAACCAAATAAAATCACAAAAAACCACTCATATATCTATACGTGAACACTCTCATAAATCGTTCTTAAAACCAGAGATACTCACCGTAAGGGGTGAGTAGTTCATTTTTGGTACGTGAATGTTTAGGCTTGTTTTATATTGTCAAGGGTCTAAGGGTCGGTTTTTTTCCATTTTGTGTCATATACTGTGCAAAATTTGCTACAAATTGGGCATTGATACTGTGTCTCTATAGGATAATCCAGTTTAATTTCTACAGTATTATCTATTTGTTTAGTACCAACAATATATCATGCTTTGAAAAACCCAATATCGATAATATGAATTCATTCTCATCCATAACCTATAACTATAACACTCTACTACTCTGTATTTACCTCACAAAACGTTGAAGAACCATTAATTCTATAAGTTTTGAGCCTTATTAATTTTTGAAGATTATTTTGTAGTGTGTTAGCAGGTTATAAGCAACATAGTATTGTTATAGATATCCATTGTCCATCTATGAGTATTTCTTTTAGTTGCTTTTTCGGTTTATCTGTGGTAAAGTACCATATATTTACGTAGCTGTGAAGAATTCCAAAAATGATTGCTGGTAAGTATTTGGTGAATGTACTTGTGGTGATGCAATAGATAAGCCAGAGAAGTAATAGGCTGTTTATTGTTAGCAGAAATTGTCTGTTTTTCTTTTTTCCAAGTTGCAGAGGTATTGTTTTTACATTTACTGCTTTATCGCCTACAGTGTCAAAATTGTCAAAAAGCACAGCGCCTATGAAAAATTGAATAAAAATGTATAGAAATACTAGACTTATCTCTTTTATACTTGCTGTACCTGTGAGTATTGGTAGAAGAGAGCCTGTAAAGGCCCAACTGAATGCAACTGCAATATTTTTTACACCTAACACTGTTTTAAGTCTGGGTAGTGGTTTGAAAATTTTTACACTGTAAATGAAGCCTATAACTAATGGGGTTATAAACACTAGGAACACTTGTATTCCCATTATAATGCTGACTGTGAGAACGATGATGTGACATGTGGCTGTGGACATGATGAAGTAACTTTGGTTTTTTGGGTTCTGGTTTGATTTGTTAATGGTATCTTCTGTTTGATCAGTTACTCTGTTTAAACTGTACACTGCAACTGTTGTGAGAAACGCTAACAGTAAAATTGTGGGAGATGCTGCAACACGGTATAATCTGCAACTGAAAATAGCTACAAAAACAAAAACTAGCGAGATGAATATTGGGGATGAAATAAACGCCTTGTACACTTGACTTAACATTCTGATTGTCGGCCAAAATCGTGGTCTGACTTTTTAGCTTTTATATTTTTGTGCTTCTTCGAGTAATTTTACAAATAATTGGTGTCCCCAGTCACGTGCTTCTTTTCCTTCACAAATTAAGTCGTTGGCGTAGTCGTATTCACCTAATAGATTGAATAATCCCCAAGATACTCCTCTTTCAGTTATAGTTATCGCAACTTTTATATTATCGTTTACATATATCTCCAGATTGCCCTCTTTAGTGTATTTGCCTACCAAGTTATTAGCTTCTTGTTTAAGTCTCTCTAGAACTGCGTTAGTTATGATTAGTCTGACTTTGCCGCCTTGGCTGAGAATTTTTTCAAACATTTTTATGTAGTCTGGATGGAATATTGGTGAAATGCCTGAAACAGTTTTTGAGGTAAGAAGTAAATCCATAAAATTATTGTGAACTTTTTGAAGCTCAATACCTGTATCTTTTATGAGAATTGATCCTTCTAAAGCTCCCAATTCTCTCGCTAAAACTGGTGGTATGCCACTTGTATCATGAGATAGCCAGAAATCTTTATGCTTTATAAGTACCTCAAGAGACAGGTTGACCCCCTTGCAGATTTGTGCTTCAATGATTCCAAGCGGAGTTAACTTGTATACACCTTTGGATTTCGTAGTTAACTCTAGTGTTTCTAATTCTTTTAAATTGTGCAAAATAGTGGTTCCTCTTGTTTGGCACGCTATTTCAAGATCTGATAGCTTTTTTTCTCCCTCAAGCAAACTGAGGAGAATGCACATTTTCTGCTCTGACCTTAGAGGCAATAAATAACTCATGTTTCCACAAACAGGGATGATGCATGATATATTTAAACTTTAGGCTAACATACAATACTAAAGCGAATAATGCTAGAACAAAATTGCTAATTATTATCAATAAAAGTGACACACAAGAATGTTTTTGACAAAAACGCAAATTACAAAATTAAAGCAAAAATTGCTTAATTTTTGCGACTTCATCATTTTTTTGATTTTTAACAGAAATAACCCTTATATGTAACATTTTTTGTTACCTTTTTAGTAATTACTGATGATGGAAAACAGATGTGTACAATAATATATGTACACTATTGATTCAAAATCAGTCAACAAAATCTCAAAAAAAAGAAAAAAATAAGATGTGACCATAATGAATAAAACAATTTCATTTAATTTTAACAATTCTCATAAACAAAAAATTTTATTCCTCAGCATAACCTGCTTAACAATAACACTCCTACTACTAACATTATTTATCACAACAACACCCACAGCCTACGGCGATGACACAGAAGAATACCCTGGTGTACTGATAATCGACAAAACAGCATCACCTAATGCTGGAACGGATGAAAACGCAAATATTTGGATGTGGGATATTACAGTTTCTTTGCGTGGGTTGGATTTGATTACCACGTCTGATATTGTTTTAGTGATTGATACATCTGGTAGTATGGCTAATAACAATAAAATGGCTTATACAAAAACTGCTGCTAATGCTTTTGTAGATAATTTGCTCAATGGTGATGGCAGAACACGTATTGCACTTGTAACCTTTGCAACTGATGCTGCTTTGCGAAGTGATTTTACATCCGATAAAAATGCTTTACACGCAGCAATTAACGGGTTGACTGCTACGGGTAGTACACATATGCAAAACGGTATAAGACGTGCACACACGTTATTAGCTGCGTCTACTGCAAATAACAGGTATATTGTTCTTCTTGGGGATGGCGAGCCAACTTTTAGTGCTAGAACGACAGCTGTAACAGGTGTAACTTATTCTGGAGGACAGTTTGTGTATGATATCTCTTCTCCAAGTTTTACCATGACCTTTAACTATGGTACCACCGTTGGAAGTGGCAGTGCTTATGATTATCCAAGCGGTACACCTGGTGTAACGGTAGTACCAGGTGCACCAACTTTTCCGCGGAACAATGGTGTTCCAACTATTTATGAAGCTCGTCTAGCTAAGGATGCTGGTTTTAAAATTTATTCTATAGCTGTGGTTGCGGGTGTCAACGGTGATTTTGTGTTGCAGAGTTGTGCCAGTGATGGTAGTTGTTTTTATAAGATTAATAATAATTCTCAAGGCGAGTTAGCTAAGTTAACTGGTATATTTACAGAGATTGCTGGAAAAATTCTTTATGCGGCATCTAATGCTGTAGTAACGGATCCTATTGGTGCTGTTTTTGATTTGGTGGATGCTGATGGTTCTGTTGTTGCTATTGCAACCAGTAAAGGTGCGGCAGTCTACAATTCTTTGTCTCGTGTCATTACATGGAACATAGGTAATGTCGAAGAAGCAGATGGTATCATAACTATGACCTACACAGTAAAGATTGACACATCAAAAGCTGAGCCTAAAGAATCATATGCAACTAACGGACGCACATTTGTGACTTATACTGATGTATACGGCACTGAAAATCAAGTAAAAGACTTTTTGTATATTCCATTAGTTGGTTATCCGCAAATAGGTGGAATCACCAAATATATTTACCTCCTAAATGATGACGGACAACCATTAACTGAACAAGATCAGGTTGCTCTTGATAAAGGTTCTATAAAATACTACGATACTGTCCGAGTGGAAAATCCTACTCCTGTTGGAGACGATCCGTATGTGTTTGAATACGGTACATATCAAGTAACTGCTGATACATCTATCACAGTGAACGGTGAAATGTACATGCTTGTACCTGGGGACTCTAAAAATTTTGGTGATAATAGTCCGTTGGATGTTACTATAGATGCAACTAATCAGCAGGCAAGAGTGTATTTTGCTTATCAAAAACCCCAAGTTACTGTAACTTTCACAAGTGAAGATGAGTCTATGGGTACTGTTGATGGTGCTGTTGATAATGTTTTAACTAAGATTGGCGTTATTGGTACTCCTTTGTCTGCTCCAACTACTACTGAAAAGTCTGGTTATCAGTTCAAGGAGTGGATTCCAAGTGTTCCTTCGGTATTCCCTAGTTCGGCTCAGACTTATACTGCTATCTTTGAGATTGATCAGGGCGCTCGCTTTAGTATGGTGAAGACTGTGGATGGCGTGGATTTCAGTGTTTGGTTTAGTGGTTATACAAGTGAGGAGCAAGCTTTGGTTCTTGATGGTATGAGTTTTAGGCTTTATGCTGATAGCAATGGTGTAGTTGATCGTAGTGTTGATTTTGCGGTGGGTAAGGTTGATGGTCTTTCTGGTCTTATTGATTTTGTTGCTACGCGTGATGTGATTGCTGAAGGTTGGTATTGGGTAGTTGAGGATCTTACGGGTTCT
>WRGM01000048.1 GCA_009787175.1 Candidatus Bathycorpusculum fermentans
TTGGCTGCTATGATGTCTGCTCGTTTATCATTTGAAACCGGTCTCACCATGACTGAACATACCTTTAACAATTAAACACCACAAACATACACGCCAATGCATATTTAAGTTACTATAATTGGGTGATTTGTCGTCCGCAGCTTTTGCATTTGTATCGTTGTCTGTTGTGATTAAATCCCGCTTTCACACAATGTTCGCTCCCACACTTTGGGCACCTCATAACCATCGCAAATACAAAGAGTAAAACCACTTAATAATCCTTTTTACAATACTCCCCAAAAATAAGACCTATTAAAGACTAAAAAGCAAACGTAACAAAAAAGAAGATACAGAGCTTAGGTACAAAAAAATAATACCACTTTCTTAAAGCTCTATGCTCCCTACATAAAAGTGTCCGTTTATTTCTTTTGGATTTTCTACCTCAAAAAATCTGAAACGCTCACTATTTTCAACATATAAATGTGCCAAGGCAATACCAACATCAATTTCACGCATTTTCACCAGACGCTTAATTGCCAACACTCCCGCTTTTGCACAATAAGCATGAATAATGTTGCCCTCAGTTATAAAATAATACATCTGAAAATTCATAGCAGACGGAGCAAGCCGCACAACCTCAAGACGACTATCTACAACATCTGATAACTTAGCTAAAGATTTACGCTTAAAATCCGCAAGATCACGATGCAAACTCTCAGCAGGCTTCCCAAACGCAAAAACAATAACAAACTCCATATCACCAACCGGCTTTTCTCTAAGACCCGCCATCCCAAGCCAACAACCACCTAAACCAATACTTGACAAATACAAATCCACCTGCTGAAGCATAAAACCAACATTAACCAGATAACCAGGCTTATTTTCACTCATAGCAACAATATAATGCGGCGAATAAAGAGAAGCTATACCTTTTACATGTTCTTTACCCACTATACTAAAATTTACCCTAATATCACAATAAAGCGTCTTAATCTTTACAAGATAGTCTTGAATATCTTGCAGAGTTTTTTCATCCAAAAGATCAGATTGATATTTTCGAACAGATTTCCTTTTATAAATAATTTCACTTAAAGACATAACATCACACCTCATTAAGATATGTACTCGCCTCGTTTATAGAAAGCGAAGACAAGCTATCGCCATATTTCACCAAAAATTTACGTACCCAATTAGGATTTGTCTTACTATACTCACGTAAACTCCAACCAATTGCCTTGTTAACGAAAAACTCTTTCTGCCCCAAATTATTAACAAGTATCCGCTCCAACAACACTACATCAGTCTTATCTTTACGAGACAATTGATGATCAATAGCAATACGACGCAACCAAAAATTCTCATCAACACTCCATTCAAGCAAAATCTCATTAACTTCAGGAAAAATCAAGGCGATATCACCAACAATTCTATCCAAACAATCAATAGTATCCCACCAAGATTTTGTAACAGCTAGTTGCTTCAAGTGTGGAATAGCACTTGGTGTTAACGTTTTTGCAAGTGCGACTATATAGTTTAGCGCTAAATATTGGAACTCACGCTCTTTTTCCCAACATGCATCTACAAATATCCAGTCCACCTCTTTTTGCGCTTTTATGAGACACAAAAACTCTTTTGAGATCTCTCTGCGCTTTGGTGTAGGTATTCCCAGAAAAGGAAACATGTCACGCATATACTTACTCATCTTAACAGCATGTTTTGGGTCAGCAGCAACATAGTATTTTTCAAATATCAACGGATATGCTTTGTTTAAACTCATGTACATCGCACGTCTCCAGTAGCAAGGATAAGAATATGGCAAACAAATTAATTCAGTTTTCCATTAATCTATAGTTTTTAGGATTATCTTCATGTTTTTCCTTACGGTTTAGATAAGGAAGTCTTGTAGTCTTAATTGTCCGCCTTTTTTTAAGGGTATAACTATTTTTTTCAAGTTTTCTAGTAAAATACTTAATCTTTGCGTTATCATTAAATGGGCAAATTTTGTGATCATTTCTCCATAGTTTTCTTCATTACCTAAATGCAGCATTTTTATGTAATTGGCTCGTTCAGTGCCTAAAAATAGCATTCTTGGATAGCCGTTTTTACTTAGCATGTAATTAAATATCTCTCGACCTACGCGTCCGTTTCCGTCAGTGAAGGGGTGTATCATTTCAAATTTGTAGTGAAAAAGTGCTGTTTCCTCAAAGGGATGATTTCCTGCACTAATAGATATGTAATAATTATCTATTAGGTCTTTTAGCTCTGTTTCAATTAGCTCAGCAGGCGTTACTGAAATGTCACAGCCAGATATTGCTATGGTATCTATTCGTCTAAAGTTTCCTGCTGAATGATAGTCTATGTTATTCATTATCAGAAAATGTAGTTCTTTTATAAAGTCTAAGGTTATTTTTCCTGCATATTGATCTCGGTATTTTTTTACTTGTTTAAAATTCTGTATCTCGTTTATTTCGCGTAAAGTTTTACCATTTGGAAGTATATCGTTTTCGAGTAGATCACGTGTTTGACTTAGTGTTAGTGTATTACCTTCTATAGCCGTGGTTCCTTGTACGTATCGCATTTCAAAGTTCTGTTCATATACACAACTTTCACTTGCTGTTAATAATTTAGTGTATTTTTTGTACACTGATTTTGTAGTTTCAAGCTCTTTTAGGGTTTCTTTATCTATATAAGTGGTTTTTAAGAAATTACTGTTTATTTCAACTTCTTTTGCTATTGCCTTGTTTTCTATTTCATAGGCATATTTTTCAGACAATAAGAGTATTTCTTCTTCTGATGGCTTATTCTGTCCTATGAATTTTCGAATATTTATTTTTCTACCTCTAACTTTTATGTCCTTTACTAAGTAATAATAAGTTTTGTTTTCCGGCATTACTCGTAATTCTAGCCTATAGGGGATGTTTGCTTTTGAGGTAGACATGGCATATGCTCTCCCACACCCAAATATATGACCACCTTTATTAACATTCTTTAATACAAGTGGTCACGGTTGTTTTAAATTAACCCAATCATAATAACTTACCACTAACGTGTCAAACTCATAAAGAGCTGAACGTGAAAAACAATTCCATAAATCGATACCACAAACATGTTTTGTAAAATAAGCAGTTTAAAGCTCAACAATAACACCAATATCTTCGCTTAACCCAAAATAACTGGTTAGAGCCATCAAAGCTAAAAATAAATGTTTTTCATATTTCTGCAATTCAAAATATTTCTGTACCAAAACTAGTTTTTACAACACATTTATTAATATGCACCAACCAAAGTTACTTAGAGAATGTACATGACTACAAATACTAACACAAGATTTAGCATTCACAACAAAAAAGCATTATTAATAGCATCTGTGCTACTTGTGATACTACTAGTCACATCGCTGTTTGTTTATAACGTATTGACAAATGGCGTGAGGAGCGAAATGGAACTTAGGACTGCTATAAACATCGCGCCATTTAACACACCCACCACAATTACCTTGAAAAAAGATATTTCTCTTACTGGTTCAACACTTGAAATACCTAAGAATAAAAACATTATACTTGTAAGTGATAAGAAAGAAGGTTTTTGGAAGCTTATTGGCTCGGCTAATCAGGCAACTATTTTGGTTAATGGCAAGTTGACACTTGACGGGGTTATTGTAACTCATAAGGGCGGGGTTAAGGGTAGTGGAGTATACGTTAATTTTGGTGGAACACTCATGATGACTGATGGAATAATTTGTAACAACATAGCTGACTTTATAACCATACCTGATACAGGTGATACCTATGGAGCAGCCGGTGGGGGTGTATTCAACTGTGGCAGTTTTAACATGTATGGTGGCGTAATTACCAACAACACAGCGTATGTTAGTGGTGGTGGGGTGTACAATAACGGTTATGACTTTAGCATGTTTGGTGGTGAAATTTCATGCAATACAGCAAACTATAGCGGTGGTGGCATATACAATTATAATGGCATAATCAGGGTATATGATGGAAATATTTCTGGTAATAATGCTATAGTGGGTGGGGTGTGTATAATCGCTATGGTGGCAATTTTAGAGAGCCTAGCTTTATTATGAACGGTGGCACGGTGTCGGGTAATAGTGCAGAAGATAAGGGTGGGGGTGTGTATAATCATTTTTGGAGCGTTTTCAAGTTGTCGGGCGGTGTAATTTCTAATAATGTAGCACCTTTGGGCAGTGGTGTATGTAATGATGGCGATTTCCAGATGCAAGGCGGCAGCATTACCAATGACACTATTTACTCCAATGACAATGGCAAATGTATCACTCTAACTTTTTAATAAATAGCATATGAGGGGTTTTGCAAAACGTCACCCTTTTTTTGGATACCCAATTTTTTGAGAGTGTTAACTATATAATGTTTTTTGTTGAATGTACTGTTGACCCAAAACGTTGTATGCAAAGACATTGTTAACCTAAAATCCCGAAGAATTATAGCTATGTCGTGGTTAATCTTTATGGAATATAATTACGGCTTTGTTTGGGGGTTATTTTCCAATTAATGACTGCAGATACGTTTTTTAATGTTGGTGACTTGTGTTCTTTTGAATATTTTACAGTGGTACATAGACATAATTTATATCTATGACACGTAACTT
>WRGM01000049.1 GCA_009787175.1 Candidatus Bathycorpusculum fermentans
ACTTTGCGTATCTGGCACGCCGTCACCACCACTAACCTGTTCAATCAACTACAAAACAGAGCAACAAGTATATTTAAGTGACCACTCTCAGAAATTTTTAGACTACATCAACTATTACTGCGAGGTTTTGTTTTACGATAATTTTAGCGTTTTGAACGGGTAAAGATGCTATGTCTTCAACATTAAACGGTCCGTAGGATTTCATATCAACACCCATGATTTGTGGAATTTCCTTAGAAAAGCGTAACGTGACACGTTTGCGTGTCTCCTGGCGTGATTGGCGAGTTTGCCCTTTAAGTAAGTTTTTAGCAAATTTTTGATAAGCTTCAGTGAAAGGAACAAAACTTTCAAAAATTTGAGCCTCCTCAAACGCTAATAAATCCACAGAAAGTTTCTGAGTCTGGGTTGTAAATTTAACCAGTTTTTTGTATCTTGCCCACAACAACTCTCCAAGCATGTACTTAACATTAGCAGTTTCTGTGTCAAGCAGAGTTATTTTAAGAATCTTGTTATCAGGCAAACTAGTCTCTTCTTTTATTTTACGCAGGTAATGAGTAATGCGCTCATAGAAATCACGCGGCAAAGGGCCAAGGATATGCTCTGTTATTTCATGCTTCCATGCTTGATATAGTTCATCATACATCATTTACCACCTCAGCTCTGCCCTTCAGAATAAGCATAATCGCAGCAGCAGTAGGCAACACAACTTTAACATTCTTGTATGGCCCCCATGTTGCTCCGCCCAACCTAAACTTAGGCGCATCGTATATTAATACTTTAGCTGTGCCCTTTTTAAAAGCTACTGCATGAGTTAACGGATCAAAAGTATCAAGTTGCCGTATTGGAAACTCTACCTTAAGCAAACCAGTTTTACCATGCAAAGTACCATTCATCCTAATCAACCGATGAATATCAGTAGTTACTACCGTATCAATATTTGCCGATTCCAAACTCTTAACCTGCTCAGCCAACTTGAGCCACGTTGCCACACTAACACCAGAAATACTATCCCAACGACCCCCCTCAATGGCACGACTAAGTATAGCATCCTTATTTTTAAACAAATTATTATTTTTTAATCCAAAACTTTTCAAATCTTCAGCTGTCACAGTTGACAAAAATTTTGCCATACCTACCTTTAAACGCCGATTCCAGCCATAATCATGTAAATTAAATTTTTTTGTAGCAACAACACGTTTCCTACCTTTAACAGCCTTTTCATTCACATCCCTCTCAAGAATAGATAACCCAAGACCAATTACATAATCAACTATTTCTTTTCGTGACAGAGCATCAAGCGAACGAACAACCTCATCTTCCACATGCACATGATAACCACGATGCCCAGAAAAAAAGACACGAATCTCATCATCAGCAAACCCAAAATCCTTTGTTAACATATCAATCAATTTAGCTGTCTCTACACGTGTTGACTCAATACAAACGTCACACGCCCAAGTTTTAACTGAAAATTTATCGCCGCCGCATATTGGACACTCCTCAGGGGTCACGCCTTTACCGCTAAATTCACATTTTTGGCAGATCCATTCGTCATGAATTTTACCGCATGCTGTAGGAATATGATCTGCATCTATATCGAAAACAAGGTCAGAACCAATCCAACCTTTTTTGTCCATTTCCAAATCAGGATTTTCGTAATAGGTACAAGAGTGGTAAACATCAGATGGTACGTTTCTAGCTAGAACGTTTTTAAAAGTTTGCATATTTTCAAAACGTCTGTGGCGAACCATGAAACGCTCTTTAAACATAAGGTAAGCAAATTCTCTTTGTTCAAAATTTGTTGGAGAAGAAATTACCGTTGAGGGATCATTGTAAAACTCTTGAAATTTAGAATAAACATAATCCCTCGAAGACACAGACATCACTAAGATTGTATCCTGTTTCTCTAATTTAACTATTAACTATAAAGACAAAGTTTTAACCACTAAATATTCTAATCATAAAAATATTTGCAAGTATCAATATCATGTTTAGAAAGTTACTAAGTGAAAAAGGATAAATTCAGAAAAATTATGAATTACTCATTAGTTGTTGTTTCAGTTTTTTCAGGCGTGTTTGGTTGTGCCATTTCTGATTTGATTTTATAGTATTTTAGTGGATGATAGATGCGTTTGCATAGGTCATCGCGATTTTTGCAGACATTATGAGTTTGGAGGATGGAACATTGGGGACAGGTATATTTTGTGCCTGAGCCACGTGCTCCAGCTATGTGTTCAACTTGATATCTGGTGAGTCGTTCATTATAGTCAGAAAATGATCTGAAAAGTTCAGTTACAGATTCAGGGCTCATACCGATATTGACTAGAAAAGAAGTTAAGGCAAATCGTCCCATGTGAGATAAGTGATGATTTTTTGAGGCAGCAGCATAGAGCATGTTAATGCAAGGTGGGAAAGCTTCCTGAACAACCACTTTTGGAAACTCTGTTTCAGTTTGTCCAATGTTCTCTGATGCAATAACTTTAAGCTTATCTGCTAACTCGGAGATTTCAGAAGGATATTTGCCTACAGAAACTGTTACGAGTCGTTTCTCTATCCGTCGTTTTATCTCTTCTTGGAGTAAACGTACAACATCGCGTTTGTTAAGATACACTTTCCCCTCAGAAAGTTTGCTGTTTACCAGTTTCCATTTAACATCATGAAGGTGACTAGCGTTTTGTAAAAAATCGCTAAAGTGTAAAGCAAACTCGAATGTACTATCAGTTGGCGTGAAAGTGATTCGCCAACCAAAATCAAGAGCTATTTTATAAACAAAATCTTTTGATTCTGAATTTAATTCACTTGTTGCCTGTTTAGCTTCAGCTAATGCGTATCGTTTTTTTATAAGAGAATTCTCAGTTGCAGATACAAGCATTAATGCTACAGGGAAAGAAATTATCTCTTTTTCTATATCTTTTATTACGTACTTATTTCCCTGCTCATTAATTAAAGGTCTAACAGTGAGACTAATTATAGCGGAGGTTGCGCGCTCCATGGCGCAGTCTAAAATTGGAGACATGCTAGGAGTGATAAAGTCTTCAATTTGTAAATCTAAAGGAGAAAGGTATCGGGCGGTCTCCTTTAAAAAGGGGTATTTGGCTAAATCGTTTTTTGTAAAAACTGATTCGGATGACAAATTTCTAGTCATTATCAGTCAGTTTCTATTCTTGGTGCCAAGAAGAATGTCAATGTGCCGTCCTTAATCTGTTGGAAGTCGATATGTACAGGCATGTCACTTGAAAACTCTATTGTTGCAATATCAGAAGTTGCTGAAGCAGCTTTGATAATTTCAGATAGGTAACTTAGGCTAAAAGTTGCTTTAGAGGGTTCTTTAACTTCTAGATCAAGAAGGGCGTCACTGCCTTTTTGTAGAGTAATTGTGGCACCCATTAAGTCGCCTGTTGCACTTAGAATTAATTGTTCAGAGTCAGCTTCTATGCGCACATGGTCACTGACTAGTTGCGCATCTTCAATGGCTTGGCTCAAGCCGGCGGTGGTACTTTTTGCTTTAACATTAAAGGTGATTTTTGGAGTGGGAACTTCTTCTTCTGATGCTTCAAGTGTGGGCATTGTAAAGTTTCGAGCGTATTTACCCATTATTTTAACTTGTAGACGACCGGTTTTATCGTCAAGGGAAAGCTCAACAGATTCATCTCGACCAGCTCGTTTGAGAAGCTTGAGAAGCTCACTTATGTTTATGCATATTTTCGTTAGTTCAGTGCATACATATTCTTCAAAAATAGTTTTTGGCCATGCAAAATCTATCATTGCTACGCGTGATGGATCCATCGCACGTAGTTTTAAGCCTTCAGTGTCAATTTTGAAGGTTGCCTCATCTACTAATATTGAAATTGCAGTAGCCATATCTCTCAATAGTTTAGCGTCAGATACTTTGAGCTTAAACACGGTTCTCTTCCTCGTCTATGCATATGTTTAGTTATAACTATTATGTTTTATCCTGTTCTTATAGATAAACTTTCTAACGAGCTTTGGGATTTCTGTTGAGAAGAAGAAAATAAAAAATGTTGGGATACAATGGATATTTACAGAATTTGAGAAAAGAAAAAGTTAACTATTTTCTCTATATGTATAGTTACATTTTGTACAACGCAGGAACTGTGTTGAAGACTCGTCTGCGCCACGTGTTTGTACTTGCCATACATATGCAGTATTGTTACCACACTTAGGGCATTCCACCCTAACTGTTGGTAACGTGTTTAGTTTCTGCTCTTCCTTACCTATTACAGCTACAAACTGCTGAGGACTATGTTGAATAACTTTTGCAAGTTTAGGCTCAATGACTACACCAGCTTCAACTTTTTTGTATCCACATTTTAGGCAAGCGAGAACTAGAGAAGCCTTTTTGCCGGCTTTTGATTTTTTTGGTTCAAGGCGACCACCACATTTAGGACAAAATTCCATGCAGGATTCCTCTCCGTTTTTGATTTCCTTGTCTTTATTGCATTTAAATGTTTTCTAAATATCCAGCTATAAACAGTAGCAGCTGATATGATAAAAAGTAGAAAAATGTTTTCTATATTTAGCACCTAAAATCCCGGGTTTTTTATACCTACAATTAGTAAAAAACCTAAGAAGTCCGTTAAATGTTGAGAGGGGATTAAAAAAGATGAATTA
>WRGM01000050.1 GCA_009787175.1 Candidatus Bathycorpusculum fermentans
AAGTCACGTATTTCTTCATCATTTTTCACACACTTACCACCTTACAGAGACCAAAATACCGAAAAACTATCTATAAGTAAACACTCTCAGGTAAACATTACCAATACTATTAGCTACACTTTTTAACTTTAATAATCAATAATACCTAGAAAATAGTATGCCACAACAGGTACCTCCTCTCAAGTTAATGCATGTTACACCTTTAGCAGCTGAAAGCTTTGGCGTTCGCTCCATGTGTACCCTTGTACAAACACCCGATGTTACCATACTTTTAGATCCAGGCATATCTGTATGCCCATGGCGATTCAATTTGCCCCCACACCCCCTGGAACTTCAAAACATACAGATGCTTCGAAAAAAAATCGCTAACGCTGCAGACAAAGCAGAAATCGCCACAATTAGCCACTATCACTATGACCATTACACACCATATTTTGAAGATTGGATAGTTAACTGGACAAATCAAACAGAAACAGCACGTCAAATTTACCAAAACAAAACATTACTTATCAAAAACACAAAAACCGACATTAACAAAAGCCAACAGGAACGTGCTAAAACATTTCTAAAAACAAGCATAGCACATGCTAAAGCCATAGAAGAAGCGGATAAAAAAACATTCACATACAATAACACCAAACTCCATTTCTCACAGGCAGTCCCACACGGAGAAGACAACACAGCATTAGGTCACGTTATAATGCTTACAGTAGAATATCAAAATGAACGTTTCATGTTCGCCCCTGACATACAAGGCCCCATGTCAGATCAGACCCAAAAATTAATTTTAGAAAAACCCTTATCCCTACTAATGCTAGGAGGACCCCCATTTTACCTCCAAGACATACGAGTAAATACAGCAACATTACAAAAAGCTGTAAACAACCTTAAAGACATAGTTAAAACAGTACCCTTTACCATTTTAGAACACCACACCCTCCGCGACGAATTCTCCCAACAAAAAATCAACCCAATTAAAGAACAAGCTAAACAAGCCGAACATAACCTTTTAACAGCCGCAGAATTTGTTAACGAAGAAAACCATTTCTTAGAAGCTAACCGTAAAAAACTATACAAAACATTTCTACCATCAAAAGAATTCCAACAGTGGATAAAAACACTAAACAATTCCAACATCAAAAAACCGCCTATATAGCCTCTTATAGCCTTCTGAAGAGGAGTCAAATCAGCTGCTTTCCAAAGACTTATATCAAAATTGTGACTATATATTAGGATACAGATGTAGATTTGAAGAACAGCCATTGGGGAAACAATATTTGTATAGACAGGAAGGCATAGGAAAGAAACATTTAGCTATATTGGAAAAAATAAAAGCAAATCTTGAGAAGCTTAACGAAAAAATGGATATATTAATTGAATTACGACAGGTAAATGAAAAAGACACGTTAAAGCTTCCAGATGCACCACTTGATGTCATAACATTACTTAACATGCCGGATCATTTACGTAAAACCGCTGTGGCTATCTGCCGAAATGGTCGAGCTACTGCAGAGGAAATTGCTAATCAAACAAATAGGGCTAGAGCTATGGAAAGTTCTTATTTAAATCAGTTAGTGATTATGGGTTATATTAAGAAACAGCGTAAAGGGAAAAAAACGCAGTTTTATCTTGCGAAAGATGGAGGAGAATTGTTGTGAGCAAACTTATAGTTGTACACTCCTATAAGGGGGGAACAGGTAAAACCATAATGTCAGTAAATTTAGCTGCCCTTTTTGCTAAAAGAGGCAAAAAAGTAGCTATATTTGATTTGGATTTTAGAGCGCCAAGTCTTTTTGCTATATTACGCGCTGAAACTCGTGTATGGCTAAATGATTATTTAAATAAAAAATGTGAAATAAACAATGTTCTAATTGATTTAAGTTCAAGAATATCTGGTGAGGGTAAATTATACGCTGGGCTTGCTGATCCTTCTCCAGCTGCTATGCAGGATATGGCTACGAAGGGTTCTGAATGGGGGAAGCGTGTGCTTAGTCGCTTGATATCTTTAAAAGAAGAGCTTATAGGTGTGCAAAAATTTGATTACATAATATTTGATACCAGTCCTGGTTTACAGTACTCCTCTATGAACGCTATTGTACTGGCTGATCTTGTAGTTCTAACAACAACAGGTGACTGTTCAGATGTTAATGGAACAAAACGTATGCTGTCTGAGTTCTATACGATGTGGGAAACAAAAACTGGTCTGGTTATAAATAAAGTTCTTGATGATGAGGCAAGGAGTAATAATGCTGAGTATGTTAAAAGAATTGAGGAAGAATATAATGTTCCTTTGCTTGGTGCTATGCCTTGTTTTTGTGAGGTTTTAAAAGCTGAAGGTCGATATCTCTTTCCGCAAGATAAACCGGATCATCCTTTCACAGGTTTACTGTATGAAATTGCAGATAGAATTGAAAAAAAACACTATACGCTAACTTGCGGTATACAAAAGCATCACCAAAACACAGTTTAAAACAAGATGGAGAAGAAAATGTTGGATAAAACCGCTGCGGTTATACTTGCAAATGAAACATCAAAAGAGTTACCTGAAGATAAGGGCACAGTGCTGTTGTGTAATAAACCCTTAATTAGACATGTTTTTAACAGTGTCAAGTTTATTGTTGATGAAGTAGTCATTGTAACTAATACGCAAGAGCGCGCAGAAAAATATGCCGCGATCTTACCTAAAACAGCACATTTTGTCATAGATAGCGAAGAAACACCTAACTTTTTAAGCGGAGCTATAGCAGGTTTTGAAGCGGTGCAGAGCAAATACACGTTATTGCTATCCTATGATGCACCATTTGTTAACAAAGAGCTAGCTCTGTTCTTGTTAGAGCTTGCAGTGGGCAAAACAGCTGTTGTTCCAAGAAACGTTAATAATGAAATGGAGCCTTTATGCTCTGTGTACCATACAAAGACTGCGTTAGACACAGCCAAAGAAATTGTTACTAAAGGCGAGGGAAATCTGCAAACGCTTATCGAGAGCCTTAGGGGGGTACGATATATTTCAAAGATGATTGCAGAACAAATGGATCCGGATCTTCACTCGTTTTTTAGCGTTAACTCGCTATTGGATCTTAAACGTGCAACAGTTATACTTCAAAGAAAACAATAATTAGCGATCAAACCATTTTTTCTTAACGCCACATTTTCGTGGCAAATAACGCATTTTAACAAAGTTTTACCGTATTGTATACAAAAGCATCACCAAAACACAGTTGACTCCAAATTTTTAAAAACCCAAATGACAAAAATTAAACGAAAACAACCGAACCTTATATATTCATACCTAAAAAACAAAAAAACCGCAAAACAATACCACAAACCCAAACAGTTTAGAGCAAAAAAAAAGAAACAAACGCTAAAAAACAACAAAACACACCCAAACAAACAAAAAAAACCCGCACAAAAACTAAAAAAACACCAAAAAACTTTAACAACCCCAACTTTTTACACATAACAACACCTGATTAACACCATTTTCGGACAACTTTGCCTCCTCACAAAAACGAAAAAAATCGAACACACACAATTTACACTAAAAAGCTAAAAACAGCACACACAACAATAACTATTTAACATAAATAAGTATAATCAACCATATCATAACAAAAATTAGCCACCACAAAAAACGAAATCCCACAACAACCCCAAAAACAGCAAAAAACCATTTTACAAAAACAAACGAAAAGATTATTGACAAGAAAACACATGGACTACAACAAAGTACGGACGATCTCAGATATGCCTACAAAAAAATGCAATAAAAAAATGTGTTTGGGCGATGCTTTTGTATACAACACACCAACACACCAATTTTTACATAAAAAAAGAGGCCCCTTACCATGAGTATTGAACGTACTCTAATAGTATCACTACTAAAATTAACCCAAAAATCCCAAGTCCTAACATCTCACCTCAAAAACGATGCTAAACTGCCAACAGAAACAACACTCAATTTACTAGAAAAACTACAAGCAGAAGACCTACTTAGCATAAAAAACAACATCATCCAAGTCTCTACCAATGACCGCATAAAATTATCCATTAAAGCAGTCTCCTTAGGCGCAGACATTCAACACATAAGCGACCTCCTCAGCTGGCAAGAATTCGAAGAAATAACCACAATAGCCCTACACAACAACGGATTTACCATACACAAAAACCTAAGATTCAAAACACCAAACCGCAAATGGGAAATCGACGCCATAGGCTGCAAACAACCCATAGTAATATGCATCGACTGCAAACATTGGGGACACGCTATCTCACTCTCAACTTTAAGCAAAATAGCAACAGCCCAAGCAGACCGCACAAAAGCCTTAGCGGAAACACTACCTAACCCCAAGCTACAAATAGAATGCACTAAATGGAAAAATGCCCAATTCATACCAGCAATCTTATCCCTGGTGCCAAGCAACTTCAAATTCTGCAACAACATCCCCATTGTACCAATACTACAACTACAAGACTTCCTACACCAACTACCCGCATACATGTACCAACTACAAACATGCCCAAAAACATTTAACCACATATAGCAATTTGATTTTACATTGATAGTTTATATATCTTGGTTGTGTATGGTTCTTTAGGTAGTTATTTGACATGAGGGCAACTGATGATAAAACAAGGGAAAACATTGTTTTAGCAATGCAACGCAAAGAAAAAACGAAACACCATAACAATGTGGCTTAACGTAA
>WRGM01000051.1 GCA_009787175.1 Candidatus Bathycorpusculum fermentans
TATGCCACGCGTTTTTACCCGATTTTTACCAATTTATTATATTGCGGGACCGTCACAACAATATTTCTCTCCATAAGTGAAAACTCTCGTAATTTTTGGATCCGTTGTATTTGGTGTGTTTGTTGTTGTTTGGTTTTCAAAGCTTAGCATTAGTTTTGATTTAATATGTCCATCAGTATGTGGTTAAAACGGACTAAAATCTGGCTTAGAACCAAAAACATATTACTTAATTCAGGAAGTTAGGGATAAATGATACTCTATACGAGAAAAGAATGCTAAATTAATGTTAACAAACAATAGAAATAGGGGTTAGCGGAGGGTTTCTTGGAAGGTTAGCAGTTCAACGTTTGTAACTGGTTTAACGGCTTCAGAAACTCTTGATGCTACAATTCGTTTAATTGCTTTTTCTGCAGCGATGTCTACAATACGCTGAGTAATGATGCCATCAAAGATTATTGTATCAACACCTGCAGCCTGTTGTAGTTTCTCTGCTAATTGACTTACAGGTAAGCGTTCAATTTGCTCAAACTTTTCATTCAGCAGTACAGATTCAAGAGTACCTTGCAAGGTTTTAACAGTTTCTTTAATTTGCTCAGGTACAACTTTTTTCGGTGGACGGGGAGAAGCACGTTCAGACTGCGGCTGCTGCTTTTTCTGTGGATGCGACTGTGGCGGTGGTGTTTGTTGTTGCTGTTGCTGCTGTTGTGGGAGTTGTGTTTGAGTTGAAGACTGCGCGTGTTGTTGTGGTTGTTGCTGTTGTTGTTTTTGGATTTCTGTTACAGGTATGCGGTTGTCTATGGCTTCGGCTATTTCTTTGCAGTTGCAGTCTTCTATTTCTTTTCCTCTTGGGGCGCGTCCGACGTATTTTACGTTTGTTACTTGTAGTAGTTCTTTTAGTATTAGGTCGCCGCCTCTGTCTCCGTCTAGGAGGGCTGTTGCTTCGCGTTCTTTGGTTAGGCGTTTTATGGAGTCGGGGACTTTTGCGCCTTCTAGGGCTATGGTGTTTGTTAGGCCGCAGCGCATTAGGTTTATTATGTCTGCGCGTCCTTCGACTACTATTATTTCGCGTGAGGTTTCAAGTGTTGGACCTGCTGGGAGGTCTTCGGGGCCGAATTTTTCTACTTTGCCTACTTTTATGGTTTCGCTGATTTCTTTGTATACTTCATCTACGCTGGGTAGGGCTTCTATGTTCCATCTGTGGAGGATTTCTTTGGCGCGGTCTATTATGACTTTTCGTCTTGCCTCGCGTATGTCTTCTATTTTTTCAAGGGTTACTTTTGAGCCGCATGGACCTATGCGGTTTATGCTCTCTATGCTTGCGGTGATTAATGCTGTAGAAACGCGGTCTAGGCTTGTAGGTATAGTTATGGAGCCGTTTGTTCGATCATTTTTTGAGTATAGATCTATTTCTATTCTGCCGATGCGCCCGGTTTTTTGTAGTTCGCGTAGGTCAAGTTCTGAGCCGAAAAGTCCTTCTGTTTGACCGAAAACTGCGCCGATAACATCAGGTTTTTCAACGACACCGTCAATTTCAAACTTGGCATGGATAACATACTTTATAGTAAATATTTGTGATGTTCCCGTAAATGTACACCTTCTTTAAATATTGTAAATTTATTTATTGATTTACTTATTTTATTTTTAGTTAGTTAATCAAGCGAGTAAACTCGCAATGAAGTTGTTACTTGATTAATGTTCTAACTATGATAACACGGCTATATTATTAATACTTTTGGGGAAAAACAAAAACAGAGGCAAAAAGGTCCATATGGCAGTATGCATTTTTTAGTTAAGCGCTCTTTTCAGTTATTTCCACATTTTTTGATACATGAACGTCTCCTTTGCCCTCTGTGACATAGCCTACTTGGCAGTATCTGACTTTGTGTTTATCAAATTCACTTTGCAGATCATCAGCGTTCTCTTTGGAGACAGCCATTAATATGCCGCCTGCGGTTTCTTTAGCCTCACCTGTTAAGAGGGGATAGCCTAATTGTTCAGATAAAACGGGTGTACCAGGGATTACATAGAGATTATTAATTATTATGTCAACATTACTTAACCTAGCCATATTCTCTGCGTGACCTTTTAAGCCAAACCCTGTAATATCTGTCGCAGCATGTACAGGAATTTTCTGCATGACCTGCGCAGCAGGCTTATTTGAGGAAATCATACCATCTATAGCAGTGTTAACTGCGTTTTCAACTAACTCTTCAGAAACATCTGCAAGTAACTCTTTACCCTCACCCCCAGTCTCTTCTTTACGCAGACGATAGGCAGCCATGGCAGGAGCTATACCTAAGGGTTTAGTTAAAAAGAGCAAATCACCCAGTTTAGCCCCACGCGTATATACAATACCCTCTACACTATTTACGCCTATTGCTGCACCACCTATAATAGGCCAAGGACAACGCGTAGTATGCCCACCCGTTAAAGGTATACCCATCTCTCTGCAAAAATCATTTAACCCCTTCAACATACCAACAGCCAACTCATCAGGCAAATCCTCAGGATAAGCCATGATAGAAAGCAAACTAACAATATTAGTCACCCCTAAAGTATAGATATCACTTGTAACATTACTAGCCGCTATCCTACCCTGAACCTCAGGCTCATCAACCATAGGCGTAAAAAAATCAAGAGTACTCAAAACCCCAAGATCCCCAGCAATTTTAACAACACTACTATTCTCCCAAGCACCAGCCAACACAGTCTCACCATAACCCCCAGTTAAACCAGCCCTCTCCAACAAACCCCCAAGCTGATACTGGGGAAGCTTACAACTACAACCATGAACAGGAACCACCTTAGTCAACCGATAACTCAACACACGTTCACCTAAAACAAAAAAAGAGAAAGAAAAATAAAAAGATTTAACCCCACAAACAAACAAAACAGCAACATAACAACACAGATAAACCTTGCACATACAAAAAAATTATTCACTATCTCTAGAATCTTGCCGAACACACTTACTATTTAACTTACGATACAAAGGAAGCCCCTCTATAATAAATAAAAGCATCACAGCAAAATTCATAACAGTTAAAAACCAGAAACTCGTTTCAACTACTAAACTTTTAATAACCAAGCTAAGTAATATTATACTTACTTCTGCGGCAAAAGCGCCCAAAAAAAAGAAGGAATAATACATCAAACGGGGCACGAGGTATTTGCCGACCCACACATACTCGCTGATGTTAACTTTCTGCTTTAAAAGGTAGTTGCCGTAGCTGTCTTTCTCTATCAAACCCAAATCCTCAAGCTTCTGAAGATGACGAAACGCAACGCTAGTACTGCTAAGCTCCGCACCCCTAGTAACATCCCTAGTCCCCACCGGCTCATCTGCACGAACAATGTAAACGTAGACATTTAACGTATTACCGCTCAGCTCATCGACAACCATTTTTTACCCCATAAAGTGTATACTACTAACACTGTGTGTACTTGGGGGTCTATCTCCCGAATTCATCCTATCAATGGCATTTTCTATAACTGTTAAGTCACCGAATGTGAATTCTCCGTTACTATTCTTTGTAAGCTCTATATGGTGTATTAATTGATCGCATTCAGAAATTGTTACTACATCATTATCGTCGAAAGTAATGTATGCTACTCTACGGATATCAAGGTAAATTGTTTGCGTGTTTTCTAGCAACGCTAGCATAGCATCCAATGTCATCAGGCTAAAAATTTTGGTACTTTCAGAAACAACCTGCTGATAACCTTCTCGTATTCGATGATTTTTTTTGTGGTGTATCGATGGTTTCATCGGCAGATAAACAGAAGGGTTGGCAACCTTGTTCCGGCGCGTCTTGTGGAACTAATGATTGGAGGATTTTGTGCTGTTATCCTGTATTGTAAAGATTGTTTTAGCTTGTTTAACTTGACCTGTAATATTCAACCTTGAAAAAAAAGAGAAAAATTGCAAGAGGTTTATTGAACAAGACAAAAACAGAGATTACAACAAAAACGGAAAATAATTATGACAAAAATAAGGGGGTAATTACTTGTCAGATGACTTGTAACGTTACAAATGTTAAGGCTGCAGGTTTTTCTTTTGCATGTTTTAAGTCTTTTTTAAAGGTGAAAAGCAAAACCGCCACAACAACACCCACAACCACAAGTGCAACACCAACACAAACAAACACCACATCCCTCAAACTAAACCCCCCACCACCATTAGACGAACCACCACCATTTCCACCAGAACCACCACCATTTCCACCAGAACCACCACCATTAGACGACCCGTCATTACCACCAGATGACTCGCCACCATTACCCTCAGAAGACCCATAAATACTATACACATCATTACCACTATCTTTAGCTGTGTTACCTGAGATCACAACAGCCCAATCATCAAAAATGCCGTTATGCCAGTACACACCACCACCTTTTTGACCCGCGTTATTGCCAGAAATTGTACCACCCTGCAAAAGTCCACCCTGAACACTGTAAACCCCCCACCATTTTGACCAGCAGTATTACCCGAAATTATGCCACCAAACATCCTAAAAACACCATAAAGGGCAGAATCAAAGTGCATATGCACATACACTCCCCCACCATCTCCATCAGCTTGATTGTTGGAAATTTTGCCACCATACAACTCAAAAGGTTCTTCGTCAAAACGGGTGGGTAGAAACTTAAGTTTCTTTGTCATATAGAAATTTAACGTTATTAAACATTTTAATGATGCGGTTAATGCGACATTGCGTTTTGATATTGCTTTGGGGTATGGTTTTAAGAAGAGCAA
>WRGM01000052.1 GCA_009787175.1 Candidatus Bathycorpusculum fermentans
CTGATGCTGGGGAGCGTTGAACAGCGGTTGATTTTGCGTATGAGGTGGATTGGTTTTTGTCGAAGAGTTCCTATAAGGGTGTGTCTAAGATCCGGTTGGTGGTGGATAATTTGAATACGCATGTTGTTTCGTCTCTTTATAAGGCTTTTTCAGCGGTTAAGGCAAGAGCGCTTGCTAAACGTTTGGAGTTTCATTATGCGCCTAAGCATGGGAGTTGGTTAAATGTTGCTGAAATATCTATCGGTATTTTGTCTAAGCAGTGTATTGATAGGCGTATTTCTGATTTGGAGTTGTTAAATCGGGAGATTGGTGTTTGGGAAAAAGTGTATAATTCTCAGCGTAGAGTTGTTAAGTGGCAGTTTACCACAGATAATGCAAGAATCAAACTACACAAACTATATCCAGTGTTTTAGATAGGTTGGTGTACTACTCTCCTAAAGACTAATTTTGCCTAACTCGGCTGAGTCGAAACCAAAAATGAGCAAAAATTCTGTACAGTTTACACAGAATTTTACTTGTAAGATACAAAAGCTCTCACATCTATTGATTATTGCTAATTATTATATTTGACTGTAAAACCTTCTGCTCTTTTTCTGCTCAAAACGCCTTTTTTTATCTTTAACACTTGATTGTGTGGCTGGTTGAATCGTAAGATTAAAATGTGTAGAGGGTCGTATGAGAATTGTTTGTGTGAACCATGTTAGATATCAAGCTTATTCGTGAAAGTCCAGATGTTGTTAGAGCAAACTTGGAAAAGAGAGGTAACTCAGAAAATATACTAATGTTCAATGAACTTGTTGCTCTTGACAAGCAATGGCGGATACATCTTACACATCTTAATGATTTACGCCATGCTCGTAAGCTAGTTACAGTTGAAATTGCTAAACTCAAAAAAGCTGGACAAGATGCCCAAGCTCAATTTGAAAAAGCTAGAGAAATTGATATTCAAATAACCTCTATTGAAAAACAGGTTACTCAGGAAGAAGAAAGAGAGCGTAACCTGCTCTTATGTTTACCAAATATGCTTGATCCAACTGTACCCTTAGGTGATGACGATCTTGGTAATGTACAAGTGAAAACTTGGGGAACAATACCCACTTTTAATTTCCAAGTAAAAAATCATATAGATTTAGCTAATGAACTTGGTCTAGTTGATATGGAACGTGCCGGTAAAGTTAGCGGGGCACGTTTTTTCTTTTTGAAAAACCAGTTGGCACTGTTGGATTTAGCTTTAATGAGTTTTGCTATACATGAAATGAGCAAGAAAGGCTATACAGCTATTGAGCCACCATTTATGCTGAATAAAGCTGCATATGAAGGTGTAACGGCGCTTGCAGACTTTGTTGATGTTCTCTATAAAATTGAAGGCGAGGATCTCTATATGATAGCTACTAGTGAGCATCCAATGGCTGCTATGTATATGAATGAGGTCATAAAAGAGCAGGATTTGCCTCTTAAGCTTGCGGGTGTAAGTCCTTGTTTTCGTAAAGAGGCTGGTGCGCATGGTAAAGATACTCGTGGTATTTTTCGTACGCATCAATTTAATAAAGTTGAGCAATTTATTTTTTGTAAACCTGAAGATTCTGCTAGATTGCATGAGGAATTATTGGCTAACGCTGAAGATTTGCTACAGAAGCTTGAGTTGCCTTATCGTGTTGTAAATGTATGTACTGGGGATATTGGTACTGTTGCTGCTAAAAAGTATGATATTGAAGTTTGGATGCCCGCGCAGAATGGTTATCGTGAGCTTGTTAGTTGTAGTAACTGTACTGATTATCAAGCAAGGCGTTTAGGTATTCGTTATCGTGAGAAAGAGGGTGCGCCGCCTAAAGGTTTCTTGCATACGCTTAACTCTACTGCTATTGCTACTGGAAGAGCTATTGTTGCGTTGCTTGAGAATAATCAAAATGAAGACGGATCAATAAATGTGCCTAAAGTGCTTAGAAAATACGTGGGCGATTTTGAGAAAATAGATAAAAAGCGCTAAACCCTTTTATATTGCTCTGAGAATGTTGAGGGCGTTTGGAGGATTACATTGTCTTCAAAGTCTTCAAAAGCAAAACATGTTCGTGATAAATGGCGAAGTAAGTCATGGTATAATGTAGTAGCGCCATCGTTCTTTGGCAATATAGATTTAGGTGCTGTTCCAGCCGAGACAACAGATCAATTAATTGGTAGAGTTGTTGAAGCTACTTTATATGATATTACAGGTGACTTTTCTCATCACTATTTGAAATTGTTCTTCCAAATAAGCGCAATGGATGGTAAAACAGCTAAAACCCTCTTCAAGGGGCATGAGTATTCACGTGATTTCCTGCGCAGTCTAGTTAGACGAAGAACAACAAAAGTAGATGGTCTATTTAATTTAACAACTAAAGATGGTTTCAAACTGAGAATAGCTGTTTCAGTTTTAACCCTCTCTCGTATAAAGACGTCACAAGAAAAAATCATGCGCAACATCATGGTAAAGATCATTAAAGAAAAAGCAGCTGCTCTTACACTGGATCAATTTGTTCAAGAAATGGTTCTAGGTAAAATCGCTTCTGATATTTATAATGAATCAAAACAAGTTGCGCCACTGCGTCATGTTGGTATACGCAAATCAAAACTTATCGACGCCCCCACAAACGCTTCAGAAATTCTACTAGCTGCCGGCACATCATCAATTGTTGGAGAGCTAGCGGCAGAGGGAGAGATTGAGGGCGTTACAGAAATTGAGCAAGACGCCGAGATTGACGACGATGCAGACGTTGAGCAGGTCGCTGAAGCTGATGATTCAGCTGAGTAAATTGTTGTTGATGAAGAAGTAACAGACGAGTAAACTGTTTCTTTTTTCTGTTTTTATTTTTCTTTTCTTTTTGTTTCTTTTAAATAGTCTTAAATGGTACTGTGTTAAGCATATGTTGTTTTAGAAGGGTAGTTTATGGTTAACCGTGCTGGTGTTCATGAAAAGGGTTCAATTAATGTTAATGATATAGTTGAAAATATTAAACGCAGAAAAGATTTCAGTAGTGTGGGGGCTATTGGTTTGTTTATCGGTGTAGTAAGAGGTGAGACTTCTGAGGGCGGTGGGGAGAAGGTGGAAAAGCTTGTTTTGGAGGCGTATGAGGAGAAGGCTGACGAGGTTTTAGGTGGTATTTGTGATGATTTATCTCAGAGGTCTGGCGTGGTTGATGTGCAGATTCATCATTTTGTAGGTGATTTTAATGTTGGTGATGATCTGGTTTATGTTGCTGTTGCGGGGGCTCATCGTGAGGAGGTGTTTTCTGTGTTGCGTGAGGCTGTTGAGCGTTATAAGTGTGAGGCTCCGATTTTTAAGAAGGAGTATGTGGCAGGTGAGGGTGGTCGGGTTGGGTATTGGGTTTCTGAGAGGCAGCATTTTTAGTTTGTTGGGGTATTGTGTTTGATTACGGCTTTGGCGGGTGGTGTTGGTGCGGCTCGTTTTTTGACAGGTTTAATTGAGTTTGTTGATCAGGAGGATTTGGTGGTTGTTGTAAATACTGGTGATGATGTTGAGTTTTTTGGTTTGCATGTTTCTCCTGATGTTGATATTGTAACGTATACGCTTGCTGGACTTGTTAATGATGAGACTGGTTGGGGTGTTAGGGGTGATACTTTTGAGTGTTTAGGTATGCTTAAGCGGTTTGGTGAGGTTGACTGGTTTAATCTTGGTGATAGGGATTTTGCCACAAGCATATTGCGTACAAAGTTGTTGCGGGCTGGTTTTTCTCTATCGCAGATATCTGCTAAGGTAAGTCATGATTTAGGTCTTAGGGTAAAGATTTTGCCTATGACAGATGACCGTTTTTCTACTTTTGTGCAGACGCCTTTTGGTGTTGTTTCTTTTGAGGAGTATCTGGTTAAGTGGGCGGCGCAGGATGTGGTGTTAGGTGTTAACTTTGTTGGTATGGATGCGGCTAGGCCTGCGGTGGGTGTTGTTGAGTCTATATTGGCCTCTGAGCGTGTGATTCTTTGTCCTAGTAATCCTATTGTAAGTATAGGCTCTATACTATCTGTTGCGGGTATACGAGAGTCTCTGCGGCGGAGTGGGGCTAGAAAAGTTGCTGTAAGTCCAATTGTTGCAGGTGCTCCCGTGAAGGGTCCAGCTGATAAGCTTCTCCGTGGTTTAGGTGTTGAAGTTTCGGCTTTTGGCGTTGCACAGCTATATGCTGACTTTTTAGATGTTTACATAATAGACTCTATGGATGCAGCTGAGAAGGGTCGTATTGAGCAGTTAGGTGTTAAAGTGGTTGTTGTTGATACTTTAATGAAAAATTTAGCCGTTAAAACTGCCCTAGCTAAAGCAGCACTTGAAGCATAATATATCACGTTGGCTATCTTTTATGATGCTGTTTTCTTGCAAATTTGGGTGTGTCTTTGGTGGCGGTAGATGTATTGTGCTCGAGTAGGTGGAGAGTAGAGGGTTGGTTTGTGTATGAGTAAATTGTAAGGTCATGTGTTTTGTTGCTAGAGTGGTGATGGGAGTTTTTTTGGGGGAGAATGTTGTGGAGTTAAGAAATTTGTTTTTGATGATTTAGGAATTTGTTGAGAAGCAGTGTTGGTGTTGACGCGGCTTTTTTCATCTTTTTTAGGGGCTGTTTTTCTTTTTTATATTTTTTGTTGATGCTTTTGTATACCGTTTGTTATATTGTTCATCTTTAGCGTTATGATTTTTTCGTTTTACTGTATTTTATTGTTAACGAATTTATATAATTGAGCTGCCCTTCTTTATGAAGGGCAGCGAAATCAAAGTCACCATCAAAAATATTTTGCTTGC
>WRGM01000053.1 GCA_009787175.1 Candidatus Bathycorpusculum fermentans
CATTCCAATTCATTAACGCCTCAACCGTTACACCATAAGCCTGCGAAATAAGCCACAAACTATCACCCGACTGCACCACATACTCAACATAGTTAACAGGAGGCGGTGGCTCGGTTCCAGGAATACGTAAGCGCATTCCTGGGAAGAGACAGCTTAGGGTAAGTTCATTCAAAACTGTTAATTCATTCATTGTTGTACCATAAGCCTGCGAAATAAGCCACAAACTATCTGATGGCTGTACTGTGTAAATGATGCCATTCCAATTGTGTATACCATTTGCGTAGTATTGTCCTGCCTCTTTTTCATCTAAAATCTCTGATACTGTTACTAGATCGTAACCGTTTGCAATTAACTCGGGTATAATTTGTTCCATAGCATCTATTGTTGCTTCAACGGTGTCGTGATAAAGCATTATAATGCCATCGCGGGCATGAGGCATAGTTGCTTCATAAATTAAATTAGCGTCTTGAATAGCCCAGTCCAGAGAGGTAACTGCCCAGAGGATAATTGCAAGACCTAGTTCATTTGAAACATTTACTACGTTTTCATCGAAATTTCCAAACGGAGGACGAAATATGTCAGGATAAATACCTAACGTGTCATATAGGGCATCGTTTGTACTTTGTAATTCTTGTCTTATTTCGTCAGAGGTAAGTGTTGTAAGATCTCTATGGCTCCATGTGTGTCCAGCAATTTCGCATCCCTGAGATAAAGCGCGCATTAATACGTTTGAATAAGTGGAAATAGATGTTCCTTTAACAAAAAATGTTGCTTTAGCATTATTTTCGTTCAATATATCTAATAATCTACTAGTGTATGCGCTAGGTCCATCGTCAAAGGTTAGCGCAATTTTTTTGTTGGGACCTACATTGTTATCAGATGTAGAGGCATTTGCAGGTATTATGCCACAGACCGTCATTGAAACTAGTAGTAATATACAGAGCAGCATGCCCACAATACGTTTTTTATTTATCATATGCAACATTTTTTTAACACCTTAATATACCTATAAATTTGGCTTGTCTAAAACTTTTTTCCAACCACATTGATGGCAAACACATTTTTTTGTTTTTAAATCTATACTAACTCTCATATCACAGGACGGGCATTTCATAAAATTAACTCCGCTTTCTTTGTGTAAAAATTTGGATTTTTAGAATTTAGATACACAACATTAGTATCGAGAATAAACAAGCTTGGCGCAGTAGAGGAAGATTCAGTGATAGTAAATAGTTGTTTTAGAGTTCGGACAGTAAAGTTGTTATCATGAAGATATTGCATTTGAGCATCAAAATTCTCAGGCGTAGTTGACGTAAAAACAGAACCATCAGTTATTTGATGATAAAAGAGAATAACAACAGTAGATCCGCTAGCTTGTTCCACATAATTTTTAAACAACTCTATACTTGTAGAGTTTTCTACTTCATTAGCAGGTAATGCCAAAGGATTGAAAGGTTTACTTAGATCAAGACTACCTATCTGGATACCACGTGCTACAAGATAGTGCTGTTGCACAATTTGTTCTACATCGGGATTTCCAGCACCCTGACCAAATGGATAAACAAATATTGGCGCATTTATACCGTGACTTAGTAGAGCCTCTTTGCTCTGTGCTAACTGATCAGCTATAACCGCAGGTGTTTGTCCAGTCATATTAATATGATTCGCACTATGGCTTGCAATATCATGACCTTGATTGTATAGTGCTACAACTTGATCCCAGTCCATGTATGCACGATAGCTCTCGATATAAGAGGTAACCACGGCAAATGTCGCTTTAAAACCATATTTATCCAGTATTGGGAGCGCATCAGTATATGGTGTTAACCATCCGTCATCGAATATAATACTAACTACTCGCTCCCCTTCTTGAGGTACATTTGGATGATAAACATAGTCAGTATAAATAGCCATTTTTGGAGAGACCATTGAAGACTGCAAAGGAGCATACGCTAAGAACGCCACAGATACCAAGGCAATTAATACGACTGCCACCAAAGATCTACAGGTTACATGAACTACATTTTCCGACATAATTAACGAGTCCCCCAAATATTCCCTTTCCAAAGCGTAATCCACGCATACAGGTAAACAAAAGAAAGCCCAAGTGCTACCACAGTGAAAAGAATACGATAGAAAATATCTTTAAATGTAAAATAATCCACCAACAACTTGGTAGACAAAGCAGTCATAATTGAAATCAAGAAAAGTCCAATAAAGTAAACAATCATTGACTCATATTGACCCAACAACAACAAACCTAAAGTATTTACCAAAAAAGAAACCGGTGAAAAAAAAGTCATAAACATTGTCAAATAAAAAAGAACCTGCTGCACCGGCTTCTTCTTATAAAAAAATTTAGAAGCATACAACATACCACGAAAACCACTTCTACCCCACCTCACCTGTTGAACAAGAAATACCTTCGAAATATGAGGCACAACAGTATAAGCTAACGCAGTAGACTGAAATACAGATTTACCACCCATCTTCAACATCCGATTCGTTAACTGCCTATCATCACCTGACTCAAAATGCCTACCAAGAAACTTTTCATTTACCCAGTCATCAACTACCATTTCAACTTTATCCCTACGATAAGCCGCCAACACACCCGAACAACAAATAACCATACCAAACAGGCTCTCTACACCCTTACGAATCCTAAAGGAATCAGCATACCAAGCCTTCTGCAACCGCGCTAAAGTATTATCAGACTTAGAATCATTTGCAGCAACAGCATTACCACAAACACAATAAACACCATCATCAGTAAATGGCTGTACCACCATTTTTATAGCATCCGATTTAATGACAGTGTCACTATCTATACAAACTAAAATTTCTCCAGTACATTGCTTAAAACCAGCTGCCAGTGCATGACGTTTACCACCATTTTTGTCAAGAGCAATTACCTTAAAGTCATACTCAAGACACTTTCTATTAATTGCCTCTAGTGTGTTATCAGTACTTTTATCATCAATAACAACTAATTCTAGTTTATCTTTAGGGTAATCTGAGCTAAAAATCGAGTCAATTGTACTGCCTATACTCACTTCTTCGTTATAGACAGGAACAACAACACTTACAGTGGGATGATAATTTTGATACGGTATAGATTGGTATAAATATGTCGCAACTAGACGGAAAATCAGATATGGTGTTACAACTATACCATAGGCCACTAATATCCAGTATGCCCAATGCCATCCAAATAGGTGTACTCTACTCAAGTATAGAAGAGATAAGAGCACAATAGTCAGATAAACAACTACATAACATGAGAAACTTTTTTTACTAAGTTCAGTCATATAAATTTCCTAATGGAGCACCGACATTATTTTTTGATCATCATAAGATCCAGTTTCAGAGTTAGGGCAATCTTTGGCAAGTTTTACTTGGTATTGCATATCTGTAGCTACTGCACCCTGCAGTAGAGGCATATCAGAATAGTTATTCATGAGAAAGCGTATGTCTTTTGGCAGGCATTCGCCACCGATACCGTTTCGAGCTTCTGATAAATCAACGTTCCATTTTGTGTTGACAGCATCGCGTAATTCGTTAAAATTCAAATCATTTTCGTCACAGAGCAATTTGAGTTCTTCAGCATAGGCTATACGGAGATAATAGTAAGTGTTTTCAACTAACTTAGAAAGCTCTGCTAGTTCTAATGAATTAACGACATGAAGAGGTATTCCTAAAGAGTCATAAAATGCCTGTGCCTTCTTTTGACTTTCTTCATTTAATGACCCTAAAACTCTAAGTTGAACAACGCCATATTTGTCCTCTTCCTGTTTCCACCATCTGTGAGGACAAACAGCGACATTTTCTAAATTGTATTTTTTAGCTAATGTCCGAGCGGTTCCTTTTGCAAGGGTTGATTCAAAACAGATAAGGGCATTAGAGTTAAGTTCAGCAGCACGTTTTGTGCAGTCTTCAACGGCACTCATATCAGGATAACCGTTGCGGTACCAGGTGTTAACTGCAATTACATAAACATCTGCATATTCAAGTTCAGTAGAGGCATTAATACGCGTCTCCTTTTCAGTATATTGTTTTTTAATATTGTCTATTGCTACTTTAGATATGTCATACCCCAGAGTTGGAGTGTATATTTTTGAAACATGATCAGCTACGGGTAATCCTATATTACCCAAACCCATGACGCATACTTTTACCATTTTTATATCAACTACTTTTTCAAATTCACTACTCTATATGTTACAAATATAAAAATAGTTCAGTTAGCAGCTACAACATAATTAAAAATAGCCACATTCATAATTTTTACTACAGTCAATATCATAACTTAATTCAATATCATAACTTAAATCAATATCATAATTTAATCTATTTGCAAACAATAGTTCACATTACAATAGAGCTCCTCTGAATTTATAAATATTTGGTTTGTGTTTGTTTTGATCAAAGAGAGTTTAATCAATGCCGGGTAGTTTGGAACGGTATGAAAAAGCCTCAAAATTAAGTAATGAGGATTCTAAACAAGTAATTGGAGTAAAAAAAAGGAGAGTATTGTAAAAAGGATTATTAAGTGGTTTTACTCTTTGTATTTGCGATGGTTATGAGATGTCCTAGGTATGGGAGCGAACATTGTGTGAAAGCTGGATTTAATCACAACAGACAACGATACAAATAGACCTCCTCGGGTTTTATTTCCTGTTTTCAAAGTTGATTATGCCACAAATCAGCGCCATTCGTAACCCAAATCGCTTCCTACGATTCCGATACCTATACACCACAATCTTAAACACCCTTAACCCTAGCATAAAGATGCTCAACCAAAATTCTCACACAAG
>WRGM01000054.1 GCA_009787175.1 Candidatus Bathycorpusculum fermentans
TGTATTTAGCTTGCGTGTTTTTATTAAAGTATCTATACAGGAATTTGCATATGTAGCTGTGTTTGTTGTGCAAAAAATGGCATGAAAGGGTAAATGTTAACGAAATTTTTGCTGAGAGATAAATATATACGTATTTTTCGTTAATTAGTTTTTTTAAGCTGATTTTTCTCTGTTATCATGCTATGGAATTTCTGTTTTATTATCTCGTAGGGCCAGCCAGCGTTTGAATTCAAGTCCTGTACATCTGCCTTTTCCAAGCCAGTTATCGCCATATTTTTGTTTTAGTTTTTCACTGTAAGACGCAAAAGTTTCTGCCTCCGTAACTTCTACACTATCACTTTTCTTTTTAACCATGCGTCAAAACCTCTTCTATTTAATTTAATGCATATTTCTTAATTAAATATATCTAAAGATGCGCTTAAATTAGCTGGTTAAGCCCGTTTTTTGTCATTTTTTAACGTTTTAATAATGTTTGTTGATAGTTAATGATGTTGTGTGTCTTGTGGAAAAACGTTTTTTCTGTAACTTTATGTTTTTATATCTTGGTATAAAATACGCCCTGCGATGCGTTTGACTAAAAACCTAAAAAACTCTAAATCTTGCTCAAAAATTGAAGACGAACCTGTTTTACGCAGTTTTGAAGAAGTGTTTGCAGATAAAAAAATGGTGCATAATTACATCTACACTTATAGTGATCCATATAACCTTAAAAAGCTAGTTTCAGCGAATAGTTACTTGTCTTATCAAGCGTTTATGCTTAATCTTGAAGCGTTGCAGATTGGAAATGTTGGTAAAATTGATCAGTTAATTGTGTTGGATGCTATAAGGTCTAAGTTGGTTCCTTATAGTTTTCAGATGCAGACTGCTCTGCGGGTTATTAATGATATGAATGCTAATGCTATTTTGGCTGATGAGGTGGGTTTGGGTAAGACTATAGAGGCGGGTTTGATTATGAAGGAGTTGGTTTTGCGTGGTGAGGTTAATTCTATTTTGATTGTTTCTCCTAAGAGTTTGCTTTTGCAGTGGAAAATGGAGATGGCTGAAAAGTTTGGGGAGACTTTTTTTATAGCTAATTATCCTGGTGAGCGTGTGAATTTTAAGGTTGATAATAGGGTTATTTGTTCTCATAGTTTGTTGGCTAGAAAGTTTGAAGAGTTTTCGGGTCGTGTTTGGGATTTAGTTGTTGTTGATGAGGCGCATGCTTTTAGGAATGTTCATGGTAAGGGTCGTGTTTGTCTTGGGAATTTGCGTAGGAGTCATTTTTTGTTGCTTACGGCTACGCCTTTGTGTAATAGGCTTTTGGATCTTTATAGTTTAGTTGACTTAGTTCAGCCTGGGGTTTTGGATAGTGAGCGGGTTTTTGTTTCTAGGTTTGCTGAGGATGCGCGGGGTCGTGTTGTTAGGCAGGAGGAGGTGTCTTTGCTTAAGGGGGTTCTTAAGGGTGTTATGTGTCGTACGTGTCGGGAGCAGACGGGGGTGCCTTTTACTAGGCGTGTTGTTGAGTCTAGGACGCTTGAGGCTAATTTGTGTGAGCGTGAATTTATAGATAAGGCAACGGAGTATTTGCATGCGATTAGTCAGAATAAGTTTAAGACTATTGAGGCTTTAATGGCTGAGAATCCTAATAGGAAGATTAGTGGTCCTCAGAGTCATGCTATTCTTGTGTTTCAGGCTATTGCTCTTCAGCAGTCTTTTTCTAGTTCTCCTGAGGCGGCTATTGAGTCTTTGAGGAGGCGGCAGCAACGTTTTCCTATGGAGGCTGATGTTACCTGTAGGCTTATTGAGATGGCTCAGAGGGTTAGGAGTGCTAAAATGGATTTGTTGCGGAGTATTTTAAATGAGACTTCTAAGGAGCAGACGTTGATTTTTTGTTTACGGAAGGTTACTGCACGTAAGATTAAGGAGATGCTTACTAACGAGTTTGGCCGGGCTGAGGTGTATTTGGGTGATATGTCGCAGGTTGAGCGGGATGCGGTTATTTCGGATTTTAAGAATGGTGATATACGGTATCTAGTTGCGACGGATGCTGCTGCTGAGGGTCTTAATCTTCAGAATTGTGCTATGATGTTTAATTATGATTTACATTGGAATCCTATGAAAATTGAGCAACGTATCGGTAGAATTCATAGATTTAAGCAGGAGCGTGATGTGACGGTGTTTAATCTTGCTGTTAAGGATACTATCGATGATTATGTATTGCATATTTTGTATCAAAAAATTGAGTTATTTACTATGACTGTTGGTAAAATGGAAACTGTGCTAGCTGAGCTCAAAGATGGTGATCAGGATATTGAGAAGACTATTGCTGAAATTCTGTTGCGCAGTAATTCTCGTTTGGATATACAAAAAGAGTTAGAAAAACTGGCTAACGATTTAAATTCGTTAAAAACGCGTCAGGAATTATCTGAAAAGTTTACCCGAGGTATAATTGATTGAGTAAAGCAAATATTGAAACCTTTTTTGAGACATATATTAAATCCAAAAATGGTCAAATAGCTATCAAAAATGATGTTATACACATAACTTTTCCTACAGGTGAGCAGGAAAATTATACTTACTCCTCAAACGTTAGCCGCGAAAGCAAAATTCCTCTAATAGCCCCTGGAAGTCCCGCTTTCCAGCAGATAATACGTGAGTGCCAGAAAACGGGTGTTACCTGTCAAATTCAGCTTTACCCAAAAGAAAATTTAGAAACTATTATAAAACAGTACTTTAAAGACTCAAAAATTGTCTGCATAGACTGCGACAAAGTCTCTGTTAACCAAAAAACATTTAGTATATGCACAAAACCCCGAAATTGTTACCATAAAATTAACCACGGCAAAATTGCGCAAATAAAAACCGGTAAACAAGAACCCCTGCGATACTTCCAATTCTACTACACAGTTACCTGCCATAATAAATTGCGACCAAAAAATGAAGAATTAATAACAATCTTGCTTGATGAAAAAGCCAGCATTATCGAAACAAACTTTGACAATTACTCATCCATAGAGTATAGTAATCTAGCGGTTTCTGAGGGTAAAGGCAAAGTTAAACCTGAACTTTTTGACCAGCTTAAAGAGGCTGCTGATGAAAAGTTATCGTCTTTTCTTTGTGATAAAGTTGCCTTTTTTGATTTATCTCTTAACAAGGAGAAAAATGTTAGGCTTAGGGCTTTTGAGAAGCGGCTTAGGCAGGAGCGGCGTGAGCAGATTCTTTCCTCTAAGCGTGATTTTGATCCTTTGAAGTGGCAGAATAATTATAAGGCATTGTTGGAGCGGGAAGAAGGGTCTTATTTAACTAGTGTTTCTGTAAAGTTGGTAAATTTTCTGGTTGTTAATACTTTTAGAGTAAAATTTGATATAATCCTTAGCAATAATGCAGTGTTTCATTCTAGTTTAACCTTGGGTTTAAATCCTGATGTGGATGTTACTTGTCCTTTGTGTAAGAAAAGTTTCCATGAGGGCTATGCGACGCAGGATGGTTTGTATGTATGTGGGAATTGTGTTAAGCAGTCTATAGATTCAGGTAATGTGTACTCTAAAAAGGCTGGTCTAAGTTTTGATGACCTATTAAAGGAGTATATTGAGCAAGGTTCAGGTTTTGTATGCTCCGTTTGCAGCAAACGCTATAGTCAACTGCTTGAATTCAAATGTAGTTATGATAATTCAAGTGTTTGTATTTCACATTATGACTACTGCGATATTTGCGGTAATGAAAAGGTTTACTCAAAAGACAATCTCTCATACACTGACGCGTTTGAACATAAGTTATGTCCTAAACATGCAAAAAAGCGTGAATAAAACAAAAATTACTATGAGGAATATATTATTATGTGCTGCATAAAATTTAACGGATTCCTACAAGAAATACTTGAAAACCCACATATTGACGTTGCCGAGCTCATTCAAAATAACCTCTCTTTACCTTATGATAAGGCAGAAACGCTTGCATGTAGAGTAAATAAAAAATACCTGCAAACAACTGCTGCCACTGAGACTGTTGAGCAGAGAAGGATCAGCTTAGTTGCTGAAAAACCTGCAGAGCAAAAGCCGCATAAAGCGTGTATTTATAATTTTGAGAGTTTATCAAATAAAGAATTTGAAGTCTTTACAAAATGGTTTCTGCAGGAATTAGGTTACAGTGTCACTTCTGAAAAAGTTTTCGAACAGTTCGGCGTGGATCTCACAGCTCTAAAAAATGATTCAAAAACTGTTATATTAGCACGTAAATATCGCAACAACTATGAGGTTTCTGAGGCGGCTATCCTGTTAGCCCAACAGGCAAAGATTGATTATCAATGCGAACACGCAATATTTTTAATTACCTCCGTATTTTCTGAGCAGGCAAAAATAGCTGCAGAAAAGTGTAATATTGAGCTTTGGGATGTCCAAAGAATTTATGAAAAAATCTTAGAAATCCAAACGAATGCAGAGTTAACTATTTCTATATCTCTACCAAAATACGAACAGTCTCTTTTCAATAGCTTAATGTCATTAGCGAAACATAAAGTGTTTCTTATAGAGGAACGTGCAGGTGAAAAGTATGATTTATTCTTTCCCGGCGTAAAATTTCCACTATTAACTTTTCAAGTACAAAACGAGTTAGTAACACGGCTTGTTTTTAGAATTAAATATAATGAACCCGTTGGAGAAAATGTTGCTGAAGCATTAATTAGCTATGACAAAGCCGGAAACCGTTTCGGACCTAAAGATGTAGACGCATATGAGCAAGTAATTGGGTATTTAGAACAATTTCTAGAATAACTTTTCAAGAGTATTTCAAAAGGGATTACACACAAGATTCCAGATTTCTTCACGCGCGCCATTAACATGAAAACGAGCAAACAAAGACACAGTTAA
>WRGM01000055.1 GCA_009787175.1 Candidatus Bathycorpusculum fermentans
CATGTAATTCGACGAAACTGCTCATCGGAATAATTTTGAATGTTTTCATACTTCACAATAAACACACATCACTACAAAGAAGACAAAACTAGCTATAACGAGTTTTGCAAGAAGTCTAATATTTGATTTGTAATAGTTGAATAGGAATAATCAGAACAATCATGCGAGTAAGACAAAAAAATTTAAAAACTAACAGCTAACGTTAACATTATATGAGTAGCTCTGAAAATAACGTGACATATCTTAAATGTCCTCATTGTACTTGCATATTTTTTACGAGAGCAGACTTAGATGTACATCTCAGACGTTTTGGCAACAATCCTGAACAACACGCTAACGATTACAAGGACACTAACGCTAAAATTGAATTCGGCTACGGTAGTGATGATAATTAAGTAAACATTTTAACTGTTATAGTTTCCCATGAAAACATTTTTGGGTTTTCGTGGTTCTTCCAGCATCAGCCCAGCGGCCGATGGTGCAGTCTTCTATGTCTTCTCCATATGTGTTTTTCACTTCTGTCGCGAAATAAAGTAGCAGTAAGCCGACAACCAGCAAGTCAAATCCGTGCATTGGTTGAGAAAAGTAAAATACCGCAAAACAGGCGATACAAAGAATTATTACAACATAGGTTACTTTTGTTATTTTCATGATGCCCTTCAGGTGCTGTAGTGAAAAATAAAAAGGTATATGTTGATAACCTGTATATCCACATGATTCTCATGATAACAATAATGTGGCATCTATTGATGCAGTATGTTATTTTGTGAGCGTTTTTATTATGCTGGGTATATCTGGTCGCTAAACGTAAGAAGGTGTATAGCGTAGAGGAAGATCTTTGCTTTTTTTTCTTTTTTAGGCTGATTTTTGTATGTTGTAGTTTATAGCTAACTGTGATAGTTTTAGTTTAGGGCTTTTTGTAGGTTGATTTCGAATGCTGCTGCGGGGTTTTCGAGGTTCCAGTTCTCTAGCACTTGTGGGGAGATTTCACCTATAATGCCTATGTCTTGATTGTTTATGACTATTTTGCCTGTTCTGCCGTCTATTAAGGCGGGGTGGGTTGTTTCTTGTATTTGCCATTCTATGCCTAGGTTGGTTAGGAGGCTGTCTAGAACTGATTTTATTTCGCTAAAGTTTGCGTTTGGGTGAGTGGTTATTGCTGCTATGTTTTCGTTTTCCTGTACCTTAGTTTCGCATGTTGGGTCTGGATGTGTTACTTTTCCTAGTTCGTATATTTTTTGTGGGAATTCTACGGATTTGTTGTTGCTTAGGAATTCTAATAGTTCTGGCAGTAGCCAGTTGCGTAGGCAGGTCATTGTTGTACCTTTGGGGTTGTCTAATTCTATGTGTGGTGTTTGTGGGGTGTTCATTTTATTGAAGAGGGCTTCCTTGTTTGTTAGTGTTGTGTTTAGTGTTTCTTGGTAGCCGAGACCTATCATTAGGTCGCGTACGAGGTTGATTACGTGTTGGTCAGGTTTTGCTTTGCCTATGGTGGGTATTTCGCGCCAGTTGGGGGTTATGTTGTTGTAGCCGTAGGCTATTGCTATGTCCTCTATTATGTCTACTTGGTGCATGATGTCTATGCGGTAGCAGGGTATACGCACTGTTATGTCGTTGGGTTCTGTTATTTTTTGTATGTCTAATCCGGCAGTTTGGAGTAGTTCGGATATCTGTTTAGCGGTTAGGTTTAATCCGAGGATTTTATTTGTGTATTCAACGCTTAGGGGCATGGTATGGTTGTTAAAATTAGGTGTGGTTACTTGTTTTTCGGTATACTCAGAGTTGTCGGGGTAATGTATGGTTGTTAAGTAGGCTTTGCCGCCTCGGTCAATTAGCATTGTTGTAACAATGTTAAGCGTGTTTAATACGGCGGCGTGTATTGTGCCGGTAACTTCTACTAGCAGATTTTTTGATTCTTCAGTTACCTTTCCTAAGTCATTAGAGTTTATAATAGGTGGGAATGATAAAACTTTGCCGTCTGCGTCAAATAGCATAGGATACTTAAGGTTACTTTTAACTATATGTCTATATTCGCAGCCTTTTGGGTGCTTCTCTAAAACTTCGTCGGGTGTCATTTTTTCTGTGAAGCCTAAGGGTATGAATGCGGCTTCTTTAGGGGTAACGGTTGTGTATTCAATTGGTAGTTTAATTAAGTCGATATTGTATATGCCAATGCTGGTTTTTTGGCGGTTATGTCCGTATGTTTGGTCAAGTTTTTCTTGCAGATGCATTAACCCGCGGATTACTGAATCTGTGAGTTGAATATTTTTTATAACCGCGCATGCGATGTATGGTCGTATATTGTAGAGTTCTCTGCTAACAAAAACCTCTACCTGTGAAGGCTCAATATTATACTGTTTAATACCCTTTTCTTGCCCTATATAACCGCGTAGTGCGCGGGTTAAGCCTTCAACACTCCAAAGATCAGGCCGGTTAGTATCTTTAAACTCAACATTAACCATTTCCTCCTGCTCATTGTAGCCCTTAACTTCAGCTTTAACATATGCTAATATGTCATCTAATTTTTCCATATCGTTGTGTTGAATATTTAGTAGTCTTTGTAGTTCTTTATAGTCAATATCAATTGTAGGCATTTATTAGGTCACCTGTTTTTTCCTTAACCAGTCAAGATTAGAGGAAAATATCATCCTAATATCCTCAATGCCGTGGCGCATCATAAATAAACGGTCCACACCTAACCCCCACGCTATAACTGGTGCGTCTACACCTAAGGGCTTTGTAACCTCTGGCCGGAAAATTCCTGAACCACCAAACTCTACCCAACCATACCCCTCCTTAAACGCGCTAAGCTCAACACTAGGCTCCGTAAAGGGAAAATAATCCGGCTTAAAGCGCACCTTATCAGCACCTGCAATCTCTACAGCAAACCGGCCTAAAATACCTAAAAGGTCTTTAAGAGTTAACTCTGAATTAACAATAAACCCTTCAACCTGATTAAACTCAGACAAATGCGTCCGGTCTACAACCTCTGGACGATAAACTCGAGCAATAGAGAAATACTTACCTGGAATCTGCACACGTCCGCTTTCAAGAGTACGCGCACTCAAACAAGTACTATGACCCCGCAAAATTAACCTCTGCGCCACCTCAAAGGAGTACTTATAGCCCCAACCTGTAGAACCCGTCTGCCAACCATTCTCATGAGTCTCCTTAACATTTTTAACAGCAACATCATGACCACTTATATCACCAAACCTTGGATCCTTAATGTAATAAATATCACTAGGCTCCCTAGCAGGATGATTCTGCGGCATATTAAGCGCATCAAAATTAAAAAAACAAGTCTCAACACTAGTACCCATCATCTCCTGAAAACCCAAAGCTACCAGTTTACTTCTAACCTCATCAAGAAAACATAGATAAGGATGCTTCTTACCCGGCCAAGCCTTAGCAACAGGAGCCTCAATATTATACCTCTGCAATTTAGCCGTACGCCATTTCCCAGTAATTATAAGCTCAGGCGTAAGCTGCGATACATCTGACTCAACAACCCTACCCTCAGAAAGCGCCATTTTACCTTCATCTGTAATCTGAAGAAAACGCGTCGTCTTAACCTCAATAGTAACCAGTTTACGTTTTTTCAGCTGCTCAGCATCCGCTTTACACACATCAGATAACTCATCAAACACTACCCCCTGCTCACTACCACTGCCTGCTAAAACTTTAAGAAGCGCCTCATCAGAACCCTCCCCAACAACACCACCTTGAAGCTGCTCTTTAAGAATAGATACCATATTATTTTGACTATTATAACTAACCCATTTTTTACGAATAAGCCAGCCTAAAGCAATCTGAATAAACTGCACCTGCAAACCCGCCCTCTCCGCAGCCACTTTCAAATCAGCAGATCCACCCAACGCCATAACTGCCAAAACAAGCCTGCGCTCCGGCAAACCATCTACAGCATACACTTTACTCTCATCAGTTAACCGGATAATACTCTGCGTTGCCGCATAAATATTTAACAAACCCTTCTCCTGCAAAGTTAAAGCATTACGCATAACAGCAGCATCAGACAAACCACAAACACTAATCAACTGCTCCACAGACGCCCTACCACCACTTTTCTCTATACCTAAAAGAATCTGCTGTTCCTGAGCACGTAACTCAACCATTAACATACAACATCCAAAGTTCAATTTACAATAGCATAGCCCATACGTCACAAATAAAGTATGCTGAAGGTATTAATGTTACTCATATAAATGACACTACAAATTGAAGGTGCGCATTTAGCTCTTGATAGTTATTGTTCTAGTTTGCTTGATTTTCAATATTAGACTTCTTTCAAAACTCGTTATAGCTAGTTTTGTCGAGAGTATTGTAAAAAGGATTATTAAGTGGTTTTACTCTTTGTATCTGCGATGGTTATGAGATGTCCTAAGTGTGGGAGCGAACATTGTGTGAAAGCGGGATTTAATCACAATAGACAACGATACAAATGTAAAAACTGCAGACGACAAAACACCCAAACCAAAGACAAAAACACCACCAAACAAACCTTCACACTACATCCCCACATAGCTGGACTATCAATGAATACTATTGGTCACATGCTCAAAGTGGCACCTTCCACCATTCTATACTGAGTAAGAAACTTTGCCCTTAAAACCTATAAAAAACCCACTCCACAAGGTGAGGTTGTTATTGAGCTTGATGAAATGTGGCATTTTTTACGTTCAAAAAAAACAAGGTTTGGGTGTGGAAGGCGTATTGTAGAGCTACCGGGGAGCTTGTTGATTGGGAATGCGGAAACCGAAGCACCCAAACACTAAGAAAGATGCTTGATCGACTAGAGCAGTTGGATGTTAAGGTTTTCTTTGCAGATAACTGGGAAGCTTGTGCAGAGTTAATTCCTCAAGAGTTGCTTACTCAGACTAA
>WRGM01000056.1 GCA_009787175.1 Candidatus Bathycorpusculum fermentans
CGCAGAAATCTATACAAGAGACATCACACTAACGCGGGAAGATGAAAAAACCCTAAACAAAGAAAACCAATAATTTTGTCCCAAAGCCGGCTGTTTAGAAAGGATTAAATTGTAAGACTTTTTTTAAAGTGTCTATGAATCAGTTTCTTTGCGGTGTGCATAATGATGATATGAGTTTGTTTACAGATTTTTATGAGGTAACTATGTGCGCGTCGTATTTTGATAATCAGGATTTTAGGCCTGCTACGTTTGATCTTTTTATTAGGCGTCTGCCAGAGAATCGTTCTTACATTTTGTTTACGGGCTTAGAGCAAGTTTTATTGTATTTGCAAACTGTAAAGTTTACGGAACAACATCTTGAGTATCTTAAGCATCAAGGGTTTAAGTTGCAGTTTCTTGAGTATCTTAGAAGTTTCAAGTTTACGGGAGATGTGTGGGCAGTTCCTGAGGGTTCTGTGGCGTTTCCTAATGAGCCGCTTATTCGAGTTACTGCGCCTATTATTGAAGCGCAGATTGTTGAAACATTTATTCTTAACACTATTAATTTGCAGACTACCATGGCTACTAAGGCTAGTCGTGTTGTGCATGCGGCGAGGGGTAAATCGGTTATTGAGTTTGGTTTGCGTCGAGAGCATGGTATTGATGCAGGCATGAAGGTTGCAAGAAGTAGCTATATTGCCGGCTGTCGGGGAACCTCTAATGTGTTAGCGGGTATGGTTTATGGTATTCCTGTATTTGGTACCATGGCGCATTCTTTCATTATGTCTTATCCAAAAGAGTTGGATGCTTTTCGGGCGTTTGTTAGATCTTTTCCTGATAGGTCTACTTTGCTTATTGACACGTATGAAGAGTTTGCTGGTTTGGAAAAAGCTGTTATTGTAGCTAAAGAGTTGGAATCTAGGGGTTTTCGGCTTGGTGGAGTGCGGTTGGATAGTGGTGACTTAGCGGAGTCTAGTAAGAAGGTTAGGAAGATTTTAGATGATAATAATTTAGAGTATGTTAAAATATTTGTTAGTGGCGACTTGGATGAGTACCGTATTGACGAGTTGCTAAGTAGAGGCGCGGAAATTGATTTTTTTGGTGCAGGTACTAAAATGGGTACATCTTCAGATAGACCATATGTTGATGTTGTCTACAAGTTATGTGAGACTATGACTACAGATAATGTTTGTTTGCCTATTATGAAGTTGAGTACTGACAAGTTGACTTTACCGGGCAGTAAGCAGGTTTTTCGTTATAAAGATTCTGAAGGTAATTATGTTCGAGATGTTATTGCTTTGGATTCTGAAAAACTATTGGATGCAGATCCATTACTTGTTAAAGTTATGTCTGAGGGTAAAATGGTTTACACTTTGCCATCGTTGAATCAGATAAAGGATTATGCTTCTAAAAATTTGGCTATGCTCCCAGAAAAATATAAAACGTTTACGGATGCAGCGGTGTATCCGGTGGAGTTAAGTCAGAAGCTGCAAGAGCTCGTTAAAGTGCTACAGGAAAAAATTGTTAAAAACGAAATAGACAATTACAAACATACCTAAAAATGAGAATTACCGAGCGGATCTTGTTTAATTTTGGGGGATATGGCAAACACTTAATAGTTGTTTTACAAAAACTGTATTGCCGTTATTTAATGGGAGAAAATGAGCATGCAAAATCGTCCTGTAATAGTTGCTGTTGGTCGAACAAAATTTGGTGAACATTATGATAAAAAGCCAGAAAAACTAATAGAGGAAGCGTGGCTTGCAGCATCAAATGAGTGTAACCTGGAACGTAAAAATTTAGAAACATGCTACATATCCGATTGTTTTTTGCCAATTACCAACAAGCTAGGTTTAGAAGAAGGCTTTCTCTCTGAACTAACAGAGCTCCATGTGCCAATGGAAGCCACACGGTCATTTAGTGCTGCACTTAAAACGGCATGTCACGCAATACAGGCAGGCGTTTACAGTACAGCTCTAGTTGGCGGCATTGAGAAAATGACGGATCGGCTGGATAAAATTCGTGATAATTTAATGCTACTTGATGATCCTTGGAGTTATTATGCCGGTGGAACAACAGAGGCAAATCATGAACTTATGCTACGGGCATACATAAAAAAACATGACATACAGGGCGAAAATCTGGAAAAACTGTATAACGCCTTAGCTCAGGTGGCAATTAAGAATCATGCTAATGGCACGAAAAATACGTATGCTCAATTTCAGCGTAAAATTAGTTTAGAAAACGTGTTAAGCTCACGTAAAGCTACAAATAAAGCGTTAGGGCTATATGATTATGCTCCAGTATCCGATGGGGCAACAGCTTTAATTCTTACAAACGAAAAAGTAGCTAAAACACTAGATATTACGCCTGTATACATTTGTGGATATAATTCTGCTACAGACTATTTAGGTTACTCTTCTCGAGCGGAGTTGAGCCATTTTGTTGCAGCACAAATAGCAGCAAAAAAAGCTTTCAAAAACAGCAGTATAGATATGTGGGACATTAATCTTTGGCAAATTAATGACCAGTCTACAATGATGGAGCTAGTTTCTCTTGAAGACTTAGGTTACTGCTCACCTGGAACTGCGTGGAAGAGTATAGTTGAGTCATATCCAAACGATAAGGGTTGTTACGTAATTAACGGTAGAGAATTGTATGTTAACATGAACGGCGGTTTAAAGGCTGACGGTAACCCGCTTGGAGCTACAGGTGGAGCGCAGATTTATGAGATTTTCCGTCAATTAACGGGAAAAGCTGAACAGCGGCAAGTAACTATAGATGGGTTAACACCAAAGTATGGTGGCGCATTAGAGTTTGAAGGATTTGGCACTAAAGCGTATGTAAACATTTTAGGGAGAGACTAAAATATATGAGTAGTGAACCTATAGAACGCAGAGTATCTTATTTTGGTGATAGATTACGCTCAATCCGTTGTAATATTTGTGGAAAAGAATACTTTGAAGTACGCGATTACTGTGGAAAATGCGGCAGAAAAAGCTATGGCAAAATGGACAACATAAGCCTCTTTTACGATAAAGGCAAACTGGAATTCTGCACATTAATTGATGAACCAACTAACAAATTTAACAAACTAGGACGCTACATTTTTGGTATAGTTAGCTTCCATAACGGCAAAATCCGTGTACCCGCAAGAATAACTGACCAAATACTAAAAGATGACCCATTTGACCCCACAAAACTAGAAGGCCGCGAAGTTACCCCACGATTCAGACGACGCTATGCAGTAGAAAAAAATGAGGTTATACCAACAATATCATTAGCATTCACTTTAGCAGATGAATATTATCCACATCAAGAATACAAAATTATACAGCCAACAAAGGACTATGAACTACCAGGCATCGTAGGCTATGGCAGTTACAGTTCACGCTTCCGCATAAAAGAAGGCGACATAGAACGCGCAGTACCATACATAGACGAAGACTCTGTAACAGCAGCAGTTGAAGCAGGAAAACATGCACTAATACACGCAGGTCTTGACAGCAGTCTTATAGGCAAAATTTACGTAGGCTCAGAATCTAATCCCTATGCAGTTAAACCTATAGCATCAAAAGTAGCACAAGTACTACAACTAGGTGAACAAACTGACGATTTACAAAGCATAGATGCCATAGACACAGAATTTGCCTGCAAAGCCGCCACAAGCATGTTCAAAGACGCATGCGCACTAGTAAACTATCCACGCTCAAACATTAACTATGCAATGGTTATAGGCGCAGACAATTCACAAGCAGCACCACGCGGATACCCAGGAGGAGAACTAGACGCCTTCGTAGGCTACGGCGGAGCCGCATACATCTTTGGCAAAAAAGACGTCATAGCCGAAATAGAAAATTGGTACAGCTGCACATCAGACACCCCAGACTTTTGGCGCCGCGACGGCGAACAATACCCAATGCACGGCGGCAGATACACAGGTGACCCCGCATACCACAAACACATACGAAAAGCCGCCAAAAAAATGATGGAAAAAAGCAACATGAAACCCGGCGACTTCGCCTACTTTGTACCACACCAACCAAACCCAACCTTCCCAGCTCGCATAGCCAAAGAACTAGGCTTCAAAGAAGAACAATACATGCCAGCAATACAAATGACCAAAATAGGCAACACATACTCAGGAGCAGCCCTCATAGGTTTAGCAGCAATACTAGACATAGCAAAACCAGACGAACACATACTAGTAACAAGCTACGGCTCAGGCGCAGGAAGCGATTCATACATACTACGAACAACAAAACAAATCACAGAAAAAAGAAGCCGCCAAAAAATCAACATAAAAACCCTAACAGAAAATCAATACATCGAATACATAGACTATCCAACATACCGACGCCTAAAACAAGGCATGTAACACTTCCAGTTAAACAAACAAATTTTTTCACACAAAACAACTTTTTCTTTAATCAGCCAAAAACGTAACAAATATACTTTCCACAATAAACACCATTGAGAACCGGTTTTTGAGATGTAACGTACAGCGTTCACCAATTCACACTTACTGTGCTTTTGAAAAAGCCTACCTTTATTTACACACATAAATATAAACACAATAATTTCCCATTCTCCATCAGTTAAATCACCATTCATACCGCAAACAACCAAACCCCATAAACCTACAAACTATGACAACGATTTAAAATTTATTGAGGACAGGTTCTAAACTCTGCACAAGCCTCCCAATGATCTGAAAAACATATTTTCACATTCCATTTTCGTAGCCTATCCAACAGCCTTTGAAGAGTTCTGCTATCTCGATCCCCACATTCCCAGTCAAAGAGTCTATGAGTAGTACGACAATATGCTTTCCAAATCCAAAAACAACACCTTAGCAGAGTTACACTTAAGCACACGAACCATAGCAGGAATACCAATTCTCGGCGGAGCAGACACAAACACATG
>WRGM01000057.1 GCA_009787175.1 Candidatus Bathycorpusculum fermentans
TCCGAAATTCCTAAATCATCAAGGGTACTTGCAGAAAAACTAAAAATAAAAATATCGATTACGTAAAATAGCGGGAGTTACGGATTAATCAACAGGCATAAAATTATCAGGCAACGGCGTGTAAATTGATACGTTGCAGATAAAAATTGAGAAGGCCCTGTTTACGTAAATTTTTTCAACAGGTTTCTATCAATTTGTGTCAGATGGATTTTTACCGCGGAAATGGCTAAATAGGGATTCATGTCTCAAGCGTTGCTGATTCATAATTGAGGGTATGTTATCGATAAAGGTAAAGATTTCACGGAACACTGTAGGCAATATACATAAGCCTAGCACTATCAGCCAGTGAGCGCCGCCAATAGCAGAGAGTCCAAAGATTTCGCCAATCGGTAATGCAACTATGCCTAGGAAGAATAGAACCATAGCTACTGCTCCAAGAAGCAACGGCTTATTATCTAAAAAGGTTGTCTTGAAGAGTGATTTTGAGCTGCGGACGCTAAAGGCATGTAGCACTGAAGTTATGCCTGTAATAAGAAAAGCCATTGTTTGACCTATAGCATGTGAGGGGGCAGATGCTCCAGATACCGTAATGTAAGTGCCTATGTAGTAACCTATCAATACTACAGCTGAACATATGATAGTCTGCCGGAAAATAAGACGAAATAGACCAGCACTGAAGAGACTTTCATTACGTTTTATTGGCTTATTATTCATTAAAATAGGATCAGATTCTTCACGGGCAAGAGTTATACCAGGGATACCATCACCAAATAAGTTGATTATAAGCAGTAAAGCCGGTGTTAATAGAATACCCCAACCGGCCATTTGGGCAAAAAGCATTATAATAATCTCGCTCATATTACAAACCATTAGGAAATAAATTACTTTCTTAACGGTTGAGTATACATTTCTGCCTTCATGTACAGCTTCGACAATACTTGCAAAGTTGTCGTCAGTAAGTACTATATCAGAAGCGCTTTTAGCAACTTCTGTGCCACCTTTGCCCATTGCAACGCCAACATCAGCTGCCTTCAAAGCTGGAGCATCATTTACGCCATCACCTGTCATTGCAACAACTTCACCATTTGCCTGCCAAGCTGTTACAATACGAAGCTTATCCTCTGGAGATACCCGAGCGTATACAGATATGTTTCTAACGGTGTCACGTAGCGCTGTATCAGACATTCCTGCAAGCTGTGCACCGGTTACAACATTTTGTCCTTCCTCTAATATGCCCAAATTTTTAGCGATAGCACTGGCAGTTGCAGCGTGGTCTCCTGTAATCATTACAGTGCGTATACCAGCTTTTTTTGCCTTTAATATTGCAATTGCTGATTCTGGACGCGGGGGATCCATTAAACCGATAAGCCCTAATAGAGTAACATTATGTTCTAGTTCTTCTAATTTGCTATGATCCGGGAGCTCTTCAACGTGTTTACCGGCTAAGGCTATAACACGCATTGCATTTTCTGCAAATGCGTCATGTACACCCTGAGCTGTTTTTAAATCAGTGGGAGAGTCAGATGAGAGGTGTAATCTGTCAAGTGCTCCCTTAGTTAATACGAGGTAGCCAGAGATTTTGTCTTTTAAGACGACAGTCATCATTTTCCGTTCTGAGGAAAATGGAATTTCTGCTACTCTTGGATATTCTACCTGCGCCTCAGTCAAGCAATAACCCTTTTCATTCAAAAGTCTAAGTATGCCAATTTCTGTGGCATTACCTACATATCGCTTGTTTCCAGTCTCATCTATCTCAAAGACAGCGTTACTTGCTAAAGCTAAGACTTTGAGAAAACCGCTTTGATCTTCAGAGAATTCATCTCCATCTGTAAATGGTGCTCCACCGCAGAGCCAAAGCTGCTTAATTGCCATACGGTTCTGTGTAAGTGTTCCAGTTTTATCTGAGCAGATAACTGAAGTGTTACCCAGAGTTTCCACAGCAGGAAGCTTTCTTATTAAAACATGCTTCTTTACCAGTTTTTGCACACCATTTGTCAAAGTTAGAGTAACAATTAAAGCTAGAGTTTCTGGAACAGCCGCTACAGCTAATGAGATAGCGATAAGTAACATATGACCAAACTCTGTACCATCACGCAAACCTACCGCTAACATAAAGAAAGCAGAAATAATAGCTATCCAACAGATAGTTTTACCAAATTGATCAAGGCGCAACTGCAAAGGCGTTCTTGCACGTTTACTACTCTGCAGGAACCCAGCAATTTGACCCATCTGCGTATCCATACCCGTAGCAGTAACCACAGCTGTACAATGCCCCGCGGTTATAACACAGCCAGTAAACACCATGTTACGCTGATCGCTCAAAGGCATATTCCCTGAAAGCTCAGTTAAAGCATCCTTCTCCGCCGGCTCACTCTCACCAGTTAAAGTAGACTCATCAGAAAACAAACCAGTTGACTCAAGCAACCGTGCATCAGCAGGCACAATATTACCAGTTTCCAAAACAATAATATCACCTGGCACCAACTCAGAAGCAACAATGCTCTGCCTAACCCCATCACGCACAACAAAACAATAAGGAGCACTAAGCTGCTCCAACGCCTCAAGCGCCCTCTCAGCTTTACCCTCATGAGCAATAGCTAAAATAACATTTAAAACAACTACAGATAAAATAGCAATAGGCTCAATAAAAGAAGAACCCTCATAAACAGCAAGGAAAAAAGAAAGCGATGTAGCAATCAACAAAATAATAATAGAAAGATCCTTAAGCTGATGCAAAACCCTATGAAATAAACCCGCCTTTTTAGGCGGCTGCAACACGTTTCTTCCTTTACTAATTTGACGCTTATGAACCTGATCTTTAGATAAACCCTCAACAGAATCCACATCTAACTTTTCTAGCACAGACGGAATATCTAACTCATGCCAGTTAGTATGATGAATCTGCTTCTCATTTACCATAGATTATCTCAACTTTTATAGTCACTCAATAACGTTGCATAAAATGCCCGTAAATTGGCACATAAGACTACAAACTGTTCTATATATCAGCTTTCCCCAAAACACACAAAAAACCCCATAAATCACACAACAACACACCAAATCTCCCAAAACACCCAACTAAAGAGCAAAAATTCGTTTAACTCACATTTACGGAATATAACAAAAACAAGGAATACATGAGGAACTACTTATGAAAATGATTTGTCCCATATGGGACATAGAAGGATTTCTACAACAACGAGGGAATCGTAGAAGAATAAGACATTACGTGAAATACAAAGATTGTAAGAGAATTTATTCATACTGTAAACTGGAACTAAATGGAACTAAAACAATGGAAGTAAAAACTCTCAGTTTGAGCTTTAATAAGAGATGGGTGGCGGACGAGGAGGGATTTGAACCCTCGACCCCCAACTTAGGAGGCTGGTGCTCTGTCCGTGGTTGCTGTTGGTTACAGCAATCAATCCGTACTGAGCTACTCGCCCTTCTTGGAATAGAGGATGTATTGGGCTTATTTATTCCCAATGCTTTTCTTACATTTTCTATTGATTTATTCCCAGTTATTCCCATTGAGTTTATTCCCAAAGAGTGCTTTTCATAAACTCTCTTCGTATCTATAAACCCCTTGTAGTGAATAACCTTTTTACTATTACCTCTCTCCTCAAAAATACCTTCTACACCGCACAAAATAAACTTGAATATCACAATTCATTATTAGTAACAAGTAATGATTTCACTATAGGAAGAAACTTTATTAAAAAAATCATTGATAGTCTTCACTTATAGGGAGATAGCGCTATTGTTTAAATTTGAGTAAGATATCGGGCGTTGTCAAATTGGACCACAGCTTTATCGAGGTATCAACCATGGTATCACACTTAGAAACCACCCTTATGCACCGTGTAAACCGACCCAAATGATGCCACATATTACCATTATCCTACTCAATAACTGTCGTATGCTTTTTTCCGATGATATGACGATCTTTGGGCAGCACTTTGACAAATGCATCCAATCATCAGAGCGTAAAATACACAGGTTCCTAAGTGTCTGACTTTGTCATAGAGGCGTCTAAACGTTGCAGTATTGCGTTTACCAAGGACCAGGTAATTGTTCTTTGTTTACTACGATTAATTGCTTTAAGCATCCAAAGCTTGTTTTTTTAAACCCACAAAATGTCAAACCTCATCAAGCTCGATCTTCATAACATCAGCAGTCACTTTAGGTTCAGGTAAACCTGTTCCAAAATTGCGTATCCAGCGATACACCAAAAAATGATCAAACCTAAAATGTACCCTATCATGCGATAAGGCCCCTTACTCATCGTATACCACAGAATGCAAAGAGCTTTTGTTGCAATCATATTTTGAAAGTTTAGACTTCAAAAATTAGGGTTATTGTACAGCGCGCTCAAGAGCAGACAACGGGCTATACATCGATCGCTAAGTTTCATGGAGATTCCGCTATATAGGCAATCGGTAAGGCAAATGAAGCTATACTCTTTTTGGCCACCATATCGGGAACAAATAGGCCGAATAGATGTTGAACGGAAACTGAGACAAGCCAAAGGGTCATTTGGATTGGGCTTAATTCGGACAAAGCTGAAGGGATCAGCCTGACGGACATTGCATTGCTCATTTTGGTAATCCCAAAGGAACAGCTATTGAAATACTAAGTCAACATGTTAAGGATGAAACTCTTCCAACTCCCGCACAAGTTACACAAAAAGAAATGGATGAAGTAAGAGAGGGAATTAAAAGCAAAAAAGAACGTGCTTTACCTAGCACTTTTCGATTTTTCTACGATATTTTATTTTAGAAAGATAATATAAGCATAACGCAAAAAGTGGCTAAATGCAACTCTGCGTTATTATTATCGAGATACCAGCCATAAAAACTCGAGAGTGTTCACGTTTAGAGAGATAGCGCCCTTTTTCATAATTTTACTGGTTTCAACACACCTCTATGATGGATATGCCACGCGTTT
>WRGM01000058.1 GCA_009787175.1 Candidatus Bathycorpusculum fermentans
GTGATGAGATGCATAAAATTGCTGTTAGATACACAATTAACACACGAATATTTGGAAGAAAACCAATCATTACATAAGTTTAGGACATGGCCAAAAGAACTGGATAGTTCTGTTTGAAGTAGTAAAATGAGTAACATATTTGTAGTTAGGGCAACATTACTTTTTATGGTTAATTGCTAGGGCTTTTAACTCTTAAAATGTATAGTTGGAAAAAATAGATGGGAATTAAAGAGAAAAATAAGCTCATCGTTTTCGATGTTGAAGGAGTTTTAGTTCCTAAAAACATGTTTTTTTTCCAAATGGGTCGAAAGCTTGGCTTTTTTGTTTTAATGCAAATTTTGTTATACAGATGTCTTTATGATTTAGGGATCTATTCTCTTGATGCCTCTCTTAAACGGGTTTTTAGAAAGTTTAGAGGGCAGAAAATGGAGACTTTGCAGTGTGTTTTTGATAAAATCCCGGACACGTCAAGGTTGCAGAGTTTGTTTGCACATATAAAAGAGAAAAATTATAGTATAGCGATTATTAGTTCAAGTTTGCCTACAGGTATTGTTAAGCGTTTAGCGGATTGTTTAGGTGCTGATTACGCGTTTGGTATTGATGTTGGCATTAACGCTGCTGGTGAGATAACGGGTGAGGTGAGTGGTGAGACTATTGAAATTAAGGGTAAGTTGAAGATTTTACAAAAAATATTAGCTCTTGAGGGGTTAACTTTGCGTGATTGCACCATAGTTGCTAGGGATCGCAGTAATCGTTGTCTGTTCACGGAAGATGTTAAGAAGGTTGGGTTTAATCCTAATTTTATTATCCGGATAAAATCGGATTATGTTATAATGAGTAAACTTTCAAGTGTTCTATCCATTTTGAGTGAGGGACAGGATAGGCGGTCTTTTCCGTCTGTTAATGATTTTATTCGAGAAAATATTCATGCTGCAGGTATCATTATGCCGATATTGGCGCATATAATTGATGTTCTTCCTGTGGCTATTTTTATTGGGGTGTTATCAATTGTGTATTTTGTATCTGAGGTTGCACGGTTATATGGTAAGAGTTTGCCGCTTATCTCAACGATAACGCGTCATGCTGCGTCGCAGTCAGAGCTTTACGGTTTTGTTGCCGCACCGTTATTTTACGCGTTTGGGATTCTTTTTACCTTGCTGGTTTTTCCATATCCAGTGAGTGCAGCGGCGATTGCGATATTTACATTAGGTGATAGTATAGCTTCAATTTTTGGAGGCACCATAGGTATTAGGTTGCCGTTTAATAAGGGTAAAACGTTAGAGGGTTCTCTTTCAGGTTTTGTTTTTGCGTTTTTAGCAAGCAGCTTATTTGTTGCACCTTGGATCGCAGTCGTGGGGGCCGCAGTTGCCATGTTTGTTGAATATTTACCTGTGTCTATAAATGATAATGTTTTAATTCCTATAGTAACAGCAGCAGTATTAATGCTATTAATCTGATTGCTGCAGGTTATTTTATGGTTTTTGGATCTAGCATTGCCTGTTTTTGTTGGTGGCTTAATTTTTTTATTTCGCGTTCACGTTTCATAGCTAAGCTGCGAGAAGGGTGTTCTTCAGAGTACACTAACTTTTGTGGTTTGTGAATTTTAGTATATCTTGCCCCTTTACCAGTTTTATGTAACTGTATTCTTGCTTCTAGGTCTTTTGTGGAACCTGTGTAAAAGCTTCCATCATTACAAAGCAGCATGTAGACATAAAACAAGCTGTTACTGCTCCAACCTGTGGCATATAGGGGTTTTATGAAAAAATAATGAAGAGGGTTATTGAACGATTTCGATGCGTCGTTTACCGCGTGACATGCCAGAGGTTCGGATTTTGCCGCTGACTTCTAAACTGAGCAATAAATCGTTAAAGTCTTTGAATCCTAAGTCGTCAAATTCGCTACTCAATTGGTTAAAAAGTTCATCATCTATTAAGTCGCCTTTTTTTCCTAGGATTTCTAGGAGGACGAAATTTGCAGGGCGGGTTTTCCAAGTTTTAATTTGTGGCATAGCGTTTCAACTTCTCCTAAATTACAGGTGTTGCTGACTTTTGTACTTGACGGATACTTTGCATGAAATTCTTGTACCATTTCTCCATATCAGGTGTAGTTGACGGCCGTATTTCCTCCATGGTGACCTGGAAGTCCTTCATTGTTATCTTTTGAGCGTTAACATCTTGACGCAACGCGTACATTGCTGCTTCACGACATAGAGACTCAATATCAGCTCCACTACAGTGTTTAGTCATAGCTACAAGTTGATTCATATCAACATCTGGGTCAAGGGGCATATTATTTGTGTAAAGTTTGAGGATTTGCATTCGGCTTGCATCATCAGGTCCTGGCACATATATTAAGCGGTCAAAGCGTCCAGAGCGGATAACAGCTGGGTCTATCATGTCAGGACGGTTAGTAGCAGCGATAACTACTACATCATGCAAATTATTTAGACCATCTATCTCTGTTAACAGTTGACTAATTACCTGCTCAGAAACACCGCTATTATCATAATCTGCACTACGTTTAGGAGTTAAAGCGTCAGTTTCATCAAGAAACACAATTGCCGGAGCAGCCATACGTGCTTTACGGAAAACTTCACGTATAGCCTTCCCTGATTCACCAACCCATTTACTGAAAATTTCAGACCCCTTAATGGATATAAAGTTAAATTCACTTTCAGTTGCAACAGCGCGGGCAAGCAAAGTTTTACCACACCCAGGCGGACCATATAAGAGAATGCCTTTTGGTGCACGTATACCTAATCGGGTAAATCTTTCAGGGTTCTTAATGGGCCATTCAACAACTTCTTGGAGTTTCTGTTTAACTTCATCAAGACCTCCGACGTCGCTCCAGTGGACTGTAGGGACTTCAATGTAGACTTCTCGCATAGCTGTTGGGGTAACTTCTTTGTAGGCATCTGTAAAGTCGTCCATTGTTATCTGCATTTTTTCTAAAACGTCAGGAGGTATACGTTCTTCTTCGAGGTTAATATGAGGTAGATATCGTCTTAACGCTTTCATGGCAGTTTCGCGGCTTAGGGCAGATAGGTCAGCGCCGGTATAGCCGTGTGTCATAGCTGAAAGCTTGTTTAAATTAACATCTTCAGCTAGAGGCATGCCGCGTGTGTGAATTTGGAGAACTTCATGTCTACCATTTGTGTCAGGAACGCTTATCTCAATTTCTCGGTCAAACCGTCCAGGTCTACGTAGAGCAGGGTCAAGGGCGCTTGGACGGTTAGTTGCTCCAATGACTATAACGTTTCCTCGTCCTCCAAGTCCATCCATAAGAGTGAGGAGTTGTGCAACGACTCGGCGTTCAACTTCGCCTGTGACTTCTTCACGTTTCGGTGCTAAACTGTCGAGTTCATCGATAAATATGATACTTGGAGCATGTTGTTGTGCTTGTTGGAATATTTCGCGTAATCGTGCCTCAGATTCTCCATAAAATTTGCTCATGATCTCGGGACCATTAATGCTATAAAAGCTAGCCTCTGACTCTGACGCAACGGCGCGGGCAAGCAAAGTTTTACCACACCCAGGTGGACCATGTAGCATGACTCCTTTTGGTGGTTCAATGCCAAGTCGTTGGAAAAGTTCAGGATGACGGAGGGGTAATTCTACCATTTCTCTGACGCGTCGAATCTCTTCATGTAAACCGCCGACATCTTCATAAGTTGTGCGTGACAAGCCTTTGCCTTCAGGTGCAGGCTCATTTAATATTGTTAAGCGTGTTTCAGCGGTTACCTTTATAATGTCATGTGGTCGTGTTTTTGAAACGTTAAAGGGTATGGCATGTCCTAGCATCATAACCAGAGTGGTGTCGCCTTCAACTAGTGTGCGTTCCATTAGTCGGTTTTTGACGAAATTTGTAAAGTCATCGTCTACATTTAAGCGCATATCTACAGGTGCTAAGGTGAGGCTTATGGCAGATTTTACTTTTGCAGATTTTATAACAACAAATTCGTTTATAGCTACTCCACTGTTTTTGCGGGTAAATCCGTCAATTCGGATAAGATCACGGTTTTGGTCTTCGCTATAGGCTGGCCAAGCGATAGCACTTGTAGTTCGTTTATTGATAATTTCTATAACATCCCCAGCGCTTATACCAAGTTTTTGCATTGCCCGTTGATCAATTCGAGCTATACCCCTTCCTACATCTCTTTGTCTTGCATCTCCAACACGTAATTGAACTTCACTCACACTAAAACTCTCCATAATTGACAGAGCATTATAAACTTGTTCAAAAGAACAATGTACCTATATAAACTTTAAAGCAAAACAGACCTAAAAAACAACAGAAAAACAATAGCAACCCTATAGAAAGATTTATGCGTAAAAATTAAATGACAAATCAGACTGCGCAAAAACGCTAAAAAGATTTTGTTAAACACTGTACATAGTGCGCATTTATTTCTGCGCCACTATATGTTGTGGTCTTGGCTAATTTTGTCAGAATTATTGCGCAGTCCAAAATAGCAGGTTAAAAAGAATGTGAACTATTAGACGGTTATAGATTCTAAAACTAGCCTTGTTGTTGTTACATCTACTTCTACTATTCTAACGTTTTGATATTCTTTTGAACCGCCAATAATATTTTTTACTGTAACAGTGCTGCCTTCAACTTTAGCGTATATTACGTCACTGAAAACTTTTTGCCCATCCAAAATAATGTTAAATTCACACATTACATGTTCACATATAAAGAAAAACTGGTTTTCCTATAAATAAGTACTCCAACTGAAAATAACTTTTCACAACTAAAAAACAGGATAACTATAATACAAGGTCAGCAATCAGATAAATGTATTTGATTTACTAAGGTGTAATAGACCTTAGACTTTATTCTTTTTGAGATTTTAGCACGGGTTGTTGTGTGTGTTTTTTGAGATTTAGTATTACCGTTGTAAATCTATTTCGTCTTAGCTGGTGACGCTGTTGTAGACTCTTATTAGAGGCTCTAACAGATGTAACGAAACAGAATTTCCATGTAAATATGCGAACTTTACAAACACAACAACAAATACACACAAATTTATGTGCCAAACAC
>WRGM01000059.1 GCA_009787175.1 Candidatus Bathycorpusculum fermentans
AGTAAGCAACTCTTGAGGAATTAACTCTGCACAAGCTTCCCAGTTATCTGCAAAGAAAACCTTAACATCCAACTGCTCTAGACGATCAAGCATCTTTCGTAACGTTAGTGCGCTTCGGTTTCCGCATTCCCAATCAACAAGCTCCCCGGTAGTTCTACAGTACGCCTTCCACACCCAGACCTTGTTTTTTTTGAACGTAAAAAGTGCCACACCTCATCAAGCTCAATAACAACCTCACCTTGTGGAGAAGGGTTTTTTATAGGTTTTGAGGGTAAAGTTTCTTGCCCAGTATAGAACGGTGGAAGGTGCCACTTTGAGCATGCGGCCAATAGTATTCATTGATAATCCAGCTATGTGGGGATATAGCGTGAAGGTTCGTTTGGTGGTGTTTTTGTTTTTGGTTTGGGCGTTTTGTCGTCCGCAGTTTTTGCATTTGTATCGTTGTCTGTTGTGATTAAATCCTGCTTTCACACAATGTTCGCTCCCACACTTTGGGCACTTCATAACCATCGCAGATACAAAGAGTAAAACCGCTTAATAATCCTTTTTACAATACTCTCACTTGAAGAAGGAAAAATAATTCCTAAAGAGATGTCTATAAAATTGGTTGATAGAGAAAGTGTACCTGAATGGCAAAGAGAAGATTTACAATTTAGTGAATACACAGACGAACACATATAACGTCATCACACTTAGGACAAATTTATTTATTATACTCACTATTAGTGTTTTATGAAGCATGTTATATTGGTTACTGGTACGCCGTGTGTTGGTAAGACTACTGTGGCGGGGCGGCTTGCGGGTCGTTTGGGTGCTCTTTATGTTAATTTGACTGATTATGCTAAGTGTAATGGTTTGATTCTTAGTGAGGATACAAAGCGTTGTACGTCTATTGTAGATGAGGAGGGGATGCGGCAGGCTCTTATAGGTACTATTGAGGGGTATGAGGGGTCTGTTGTTGTTGATGGTCATTTTGCTGCTTCTGTTGTTCCTTCTGAGGTTTCTACGTGTGTGTTTGTTTTGCGGCGAAATCCTGTTGAGCTTAAGGAGTATATGCAGCGGGAGGGTTTTTCGGAGGATAAGCTGTGTGAAAATTTGTTAGCTGAAATTTTAGATGTATGTTTTGTTGAAGCATTATCGGCTCATGTGGGTAAAGTTTGTGAGGTTGATGTTACAGGGAAGAGTGTTGAGCAGGTACTTGAGATGCTTTACGTGTTTGTTTTAGCTGAAAATAAACAGTTTTGTAGTGGTAGCTCTGTGGATTGGTTAGGTTTTTTGGAACATGAGGGTTTACTTGAGCAGTATCTTAAAGTCTAGTTTTTATCTGAATCTTTCTAGGTCTTGTTTTGTTAGTATCTCTATTTTTCTCCGTTTTGCATAAGCTTTTGCGTGGCTGCTAAATTTGTCGCCTATCATTATTGGGTTAGTTAATCCTGCATCATCTGATGCGTTGTCTAGGGTTATTATAACATTTACTCCTATAGTGCGGTTCCAGTCTCGTATCCAGACGCCTTGTGCGCCGTAGCTTCTTTCTTTTTTTTCTACTATTAAGTCAAAGTGTCGTGATTCTCCGCTACTGTAGCCTTCTACTGCGACGTCTTCGTTGTTAATTTTAAAGCCTTTTTTTTCAAAATAGACGATTGCCATTTCAGTTAATTGTGACCTATCTGATGTTTGGTCTCTCTCAACGTTCACGTTATTTTCTCCCTGTGTGTTATTGTTTGAGTACAGAAAAATCTTTCGGATACTGTAAAATTAGTTTGTATTATTAATTAAAAAGGAAATGTGTTAAGGGTTTGCAGGAGGTATATATAGTATTTATTGTAAGTAATTGTCTTGGTTGTTGTTGTGTTTGGCTCCGACTTTGATAATTAAGTGTCCTTATTGTGCTGGGTTGTTTCTTTCGGGCTCTATGCAGAAGTCTAGGCTTTGTTCTTATTGTGGTAGGCGGGTTAATTTGGAGCGGGCTTTGTGTGTTGCACGGACGGAGAGTGCTGTGGAGGCTTCTGAGTTGTTAAAGCAGTTGAAAGTTCAGAGCGGTAGGCGTGCGGGTTTAGATTTTAGGTGTGTGTAATATGTTTGTTAGCATTTCGCAGGTTTTGCAATAGTTTTGTGTTGTGGGTTCTTTGCAGTTTTTGCATGTTTTAAATTTTTCTTTTTCTACAGTTTGTTCTATGGCTGGGCGTAGTTTTTCTATGGAGTGGAATATGGCGAATTTTGTTCCTGCATGTTTTTCTTCTATAGTATTTAGTATGGTGCGGGCATCGTTTCTTAGTGCTTCTGAGGCGTATGGGCAGGGTGTGTCTTGGAAAGGAATTTTTTTTATGTAAGCGTATAGTGCGCTTTCGTTTTCAGGGATTTCGCAGAAGGGTTTAATTTTGCGTACTAGCATGGGGTGAACTTTTGTTGTTGCGGGTTTTTCTTTAACTAGCCTTGTTATATCGCCGCGTAGAATGTTCATAAGTGCTGTTTGTGCTTCATCGTCAAGTGTATGTGCCGTAGCTATTCTTGAAGCTCCCACTTCTCTAGCGGCTATATTCATAGCCCTACGTCGCAGGACTCCGCAGTATGCGCAGGATGTTAATTCCGTCTGCTTATTTTCTCTAACTCTAGCTATTAACTCGTCAAGGGTTACCCCAAAAAGAGTTTTAAAGGAGACAATATGAAGTGGAACCTCAAGTTCTTTACAATTCTCCTCTGCAAATCTTAGTGCTTCATCACGATAACCACTAATGCCCTCATCTACTGTTATGGCAATAAGGCTTGTTCTTGGTCTATATTTCTGAAGTTTAGCTAATATATGAAGTAGGCTTAGGCTATCTTTTCCACCTGAAACTGCTACCGCTAGTTTTTCATCAAATTTTAACATATGATACTTAGTTATAGTTGCGCGGACTTTGTTTTCAATGGATTCACAAAAACATTTCTTACATAACTGTTGACCTGAGTATTTACGATAAAAAAAACTTTCCCTCTTCTTACAAACAGTACAATAAGAACCTGACATGTCCCATTCAGCACATATTTACACGTATTAGCTAAATAAATGTACACTAATAAAATATCCAAAGGAATCAACAAATGCCCCATAAACCCTACCTAAATAGCCATATAAGCTCTTGTCATAGGTTTGATTATCAAAACATTATCTATGATACTGAGCATTGGCTGTTGCTTAAGCGACTGCGAGAAAAAGCCGCTTTTTTAATGTCCTCTCTAGCAGAATTCCATCTACATACTGTGGTGCATGGAAGCCTTGCAAGGGGTGACGTAAAGCCGGGTAGTGATATTGACATTTTCCTCCCTGAGGTACAAAACAGCTTCACCGTAGAGACTGCGCTGGAGAAGGCAGGGGTACCTGTTAATAGCCGCTTTGTAGTACAGGCTACGCCTCTCTATACTATGAAGGCTCATATTGAAATTGATGAATTAACCACAGTTACCTTTCCCCTAATGAGTATGCGTAAAGTTGAACGCGAATTCTACACCTTTGGCGGAGAAATAACCCTAAATCAGCTTAAAGCAAACCTACACGTAGCAGGCGTAAATAAACGCCTAATGCTTATAGAACCTAACACTACAGGCCATATGGAAAGCAGCATAATAGGCAGAGAAGCCGCTACAGCTAAAACTTTGGGCATCTCAATAGAAACCATCCAAGACCGTGTACACGCACTCACAAAACGCAACACTGTAGGCCGAACAGGCGTATTTCTTAAAAAAGAACTACAACCAGAGGAAACTTTTGAATTAACCCTAAAACACTTAACCGACATAAACCCGGCAATACGACGACGACAACAACAATAATAGCAATAAATGAGAAACTATGGCAATAAATGAAAAAAATAGTAGATAAATAAAAGGGTTAGTTAGAGTAGTAAATTAGCTCTTTCTCTTCTAAAAGTTGCTGAATTTTATTTACAGCTTCATAAACCTGCTCTTCCTTCTTTGCACCAACACATACCAGTTTACCTGCGCTAAAGATTAGAAAGACCACATGAGGATCATCTATTCTATAAACCGCACCTGGAAACTGTTCAGGCTCATACATTACACGATTAAGCTTGTATATGAGACTTTCAAGATCAATTTCGCCGCCCAATTCTGCAGAGGCAACAATATTTTGAATATTTACAACAGGCTTTTCTGTAATCTGAATACCTTCACTTCTAAGCTCCTTTACCACTTTTTCAACAGCACTTCGCGACTCTTTCTCTGACTTAGCTCCAGTACAAACCATTTTACCTGTACCAAATATTAACGTAGCCGTTTTTGGCTTTTTAAGCCTGAAAACTAGACCTGGAAACACGCTTGGATTGTACTCAGTTTGTGGAAATTTCTCTACAATTTTCTGCAAATCTATTTTCTGATTAAGCGAAACTGATGCTACAATATTCTGTATTGATATTACTGTTTTTCGAGTACTCATATTAATTCACGTGATAGACTATTTAAATAGCACATGAGGGATATATAAAGCCCACTTATAAAGATAACACAAAACTGCAGCTAACCCGTTTCCCTCACAATAAAGAAAAATAAGATAACCCAAAAAAGGGCAACATTTTGAAAAACCCTCACATACTATTTATTCCTCATTTTCTCCGTTTTTGAGAGCTTTAAAATTAAGGGTATTAAGCGGTGATACAACCTTTTCCCAGACTGTAATTCATATTCTCTGCGAACTGCTTTTGCTACCCTACCACCTTTTTTAGCAACCTTCGCGGTTTCACTCATTCCTTTTTTTTGGGATTCATCTTTCGCAAAATCAATAACGGAGCTTTCCGCAAGCATATTACGAATAAGCTCTGTGTTAGTCATATTATCACGCAAACCTTTTTTACGCAAACCTTTGAAAATTTTGTATTCCTTTGTGCTTTTTCCGCTCCACTCTTTAGTTATAATGTAGGTAAGTATTGTGTACTGCTGTGTACTTTCAACCTGAAATCCCGGAAAATTATATCTATCAAACTGAGATAACAAGCGGAAATTGAAAAATGTGCCTTTTTTAACCCTTTACGGGACAAACAAGTTACGTGTCATAGATATAAATTATG
>WRGM01000060.1 GCA_009787175.1 Candidatus Bathycorpusculum fermentans
AAAACACAAACAATACCCAAAACACACACCTTTAACCTAACAGAAACAAACACATGCACATAATCATCATCATGCACCCTAACAGTTAACAGTTAATAACCATGATTCTCAACAATCATTTTAAATACTTCAAACAAATTTACCACAACTAAACCTACCAAAACCTTTCAACAGTATTTAATGGCCCAGATAAGGCGATAATTGACTTAAAAAGCACAAAATCAAGTCTTTTTTTCAATCCATCACCCCCCTCACCTAAGGAGACCAAAAACAAGACTGTAACATTAACAGAACTAACGCATTCATCCTACCGCTACCACGACAGGTATTCTGCCAAGTTTTTTATAAAAGCTGTAGCAGATCAAGAGGTAGAAAAAGAAGTTTTAGGCTAAAATTCTGTTAAAGAATTATTGTTCCAATGTAATGTCGTCTTTTAATCCTTCTTTTATCTCTTCTCCTAATGCTTTCATTAGGAACTTGAACACTAGAAAGCCTGCCTCACGGTCAGCGCCAAATCCTGATGTTGTACCTAACAGACAAACACCGTCAAGGTTTCGTTCTTTAGCAAGTGCAAGAGTTAACCCTGTACCGCCGACAATTTTGCCCTTACTGTAAATAACAGCACCTTTTTCCATAAATTCCGTTGCTATCCTATTAGAGGTGGCTGCGATAAAGATCTGGGTTTTATCTTCGGTAATTGGGACGCCGCCCATGGTTATAACAAATTTACAATCTAGGGATTCAGCAAAATTTAGGACTTCTTCGCAAATAGAGTAATGAGCAAGTACATCGTCAAATGATGGTTGGATTTCGCCGCTCATTATAATGAGGTTGTTTTTCTCCATTGGTGCATAGTAGAAATCGTATTTTGGCAGTGATGCAATACCTTTAGGGGTAATTGAAATGTAATCGGGAAAAGTTGGTGAGTAAAGTTCTGCAAATGGTTTAGCGTCGAAAAATTTTACAAGTAAATGTGCCGCTATTCGACCGACATTTCCAAGCCCTGGAAGACCTTGGACAAAAATGGGATTTTCAAGTGTCGGATTTGAAAGCATATGTAAATATGGTTTATCCATTAAGACTGCCACACACAGCCTAAAGTTTTGTCATATTAAAATGCTTTTTCTGTTAATAGAAAAGAAACTATTAATATCTGACAACTAAGGTTAATAAACTGCGAACGCAAGAAAGTGTTCACAGCAATCATAGCGGGGTGGGGTAGCCAGGATCAACCCGCTGGGCTCATAACAGCGTATTGAACGTTGTGAGATACCCAGAGATCGATAGTTCAAATCTATTCCCCGCTACCATCAATGTCTAAACAATTTTTCCATGTCTAAACAGATAAATTCCGTCTTTTTTAGAGCAGTATGTTTCAGTGCTGATTTTCTATGGAAAATATTGCTGAAAGGTTTTCATCGTACTTCAATGAAAGCTCACTTTACGAACTTTGTTTACATAGTTAGTGCTAGAGAAGATTTGTTTTGTGTTTAGTATTTATTTACTGGGAAGCTAATTTTTAGTTGACCATGTGACATTTATGGCAAAATATAAAGCCCTTTCAATCGCTACGAGTTTTTGGAAGCCAAGAGAGGATTATCTGCACTGTATTGTTGATGCGGTGTCGGGTAAAGTTGTGGATGGGGATTTTGTTGTGGTTTCTGAGAAAGCGGTGTCTACTGCGCAGGGCAATATTGTAGATGAGAGTAAAATTGTAGCTAAGGGTAGCGCCAGATTTCTTGCAGGTTTTTGGATGTGTATCGTTTGGGGTTATCTGTTGGGGGTGTTGTGTCATTTTGGGCAGCGTTTGCTTAAACGATTACGTAAGTATCCTTTTGATCAGGGTTGTAAGCATAAGCAAATGGTGTTGGAGTGGGCAGGTTTGGGGCAGGCGTTGATGTTTGGCTCTGAGGGTGCTATTGATGGTTCGAATTTACCGTATTCGTTTGTTAGTTTGCCTCTTAGGGATGCTCAAGAATTAGCGGAAGAGATTCAGAGGGAAATATTTTGTTGTTTGGGTAAACGTGTTTGTGTTATGATTGTTGATACTGATAAAACGTATCGTTTTGGTAATTTTTGTTTTACTCCTCGTCCCCGTCCTGTTAAGGGGATATATTCGTTTAATCATTTTGCGTTGTTGGCGTATGTTGTTGGTAAGTTTTTAAGGTTGCGTGAGAGTTCTACGCCTCTTGCTGTTGTGGGTTGTAGGTTTTCTGTGTTAGAAGTGTTGAGAATTGCAAATATTACAGATAGGGTGCGGGGTGCGGGGTCAGGGGCAACGGTATGGGATATGGCGTCGCGTTTTCATGTGCGGGTTGATAGTGTAACGTGGGATATGCTCTGTAAGGTTGAGCATAAACCGTTAGTTATTGTTAGAAGGGTATGAGTTTGCTGTTTAGAAGTTTCATATCGTTGATGTTGATTTGTTTTTTGTATAGTAAAACATAAAAATGAGCCATAGAGCACTTTTAAGACTGGGATTATTATGAAGGATTCAGTAAAAAAATTGGATGCGTTCTTTAACCCTCGCTCAGTAGCAGTTATAGGTGCGACAAAGGGTCAGGGGAAAGCGGGAGCGGTCATTTTCGAAAATTTTGCGACTAACGAGCCACGAAGTGTTTTTAAAGGCAAACTTTACCCAATAAATCCGAAAGAAGAAGAGCTTTTAGGATTTAAATGTTATAAAACTTTAAAGGAAGTTCCAGGTGATGTGGACTTAATTGTTGTTATTGTTCCATCAGTCGTTGTTGCCGGCGTTTTAGAAGAAGCTGGTGAAAAAAATACTAAAGCCGCAGTTATCATAAGTGCAGGCTTTAAAGAAGTTGGGAACCATGATCTTGAAAATGAAGTTATTGAGGCAGCAGAAAGGCATGGTATACGTGTGCTTGGTCCTAACTGTCTTGGAGTATTTTATGCTAAAACAGGTGTAGATAGCATCTTTTTGCCAACATATAAAACGTTATCTACTGGTGAAAAAATTGTTTCCACTCCACGACCAAAGTCAGGTAATATAGCAATGATTACTCAAAGTGGAGCTTTCGGTTCAGCAGCTCTTGACTACCTTTCAGGTCGCGATATGGGCGTAAGTAAATTTGTAAGTTTTGGAAATAAATGTGACACATCAGAGTCAGACATGCTAGAATACTTACTTGAAGACGAAGAAACACATGTAATTTTGATCTATCTTGAAGATATAAAGTCAGGTAAAGACTTTTTAGAAATTGCCAAAAAGGTTTCACTTAAAAAACCAATTGTCGTAATCAAATCAGGCAGATCTGAAGCAGGAGCACGTGCAGCAGCATCACATACAGGAGCAATTGCCGGTTCAGATAAAATCTACAGCGCCGCATTTGAAAAGACAGGGGTAATTCGTGCAAAAAATACAAATGAATTCTTTGACATTGGCAAAGCCTTAGCATCCATGAAGCCTTCAGTTGGTTCAAATGTTGGCATTGTTACAGATGCAGGCGGTCCAGGTGTTATGTGTGTGGACGAATGCGAAATCGTTGGTCTAACAGTTAACGAGTTAACTAAGCCAATATTGGCAAAATTTGAGGAACTAAAAGAAAAAGGCAGCATTCTTAAAATCGCGGCAACTCATAATCCAGTTGACTTAACAGGTAGCGTTCTTGATGACCAATTCGTCATTGCAACAGACCTCGTATTCCAAGACCCAGACGTAAATGGTATAATCTTTTTAGGTTTACACCACATGCCAGGTCTACAAGAAAGATATATCTCCGAAGTGGCAAAAGTTGCAGCTAAATATGACAAACCAATTGTCGCATGCGACATAGGCGAAACAGCCTTAGCACTTAAAACAAGAAAACTCTTCGACGAATTAGGACTACCAGCATACGCATCACCAGAAGACGCAGCTCACGCAATGAAAGCCCTACTGCAATATGGCGAATTCCTAAAGAAAAACGGCGCACTAGACGAATACCTCACAGAGTACAACAAACGAAAAAATAAACAGTAACCAACAGTTACTGCCACATATTTTATTTTTTATTTTTTTGCCATAATTTTAGAGCGTAACTATAACAGTTAATATATCGCCATCTTTAACGCTTAACAATTCTCTTAGATGCTTAGCGGCAATTATTTCAAGCAAGTCTTCGGGATAATTTGACACATCAGGTAATACTACACAACAGCTGACACCAGAAATCACTGCCCTATACAAATATCCAGACAGATAACCTCTCTCCGGCTTGACCAATACGCCATTTTGCTGTGTAAGATAAACGCGTCGCTTTATGCTTTCGGGAGTTAAACGCAAATTTAATGTACCAAAATATGGATTAAAACCAAACAGTTCTTTTAACTGCCGTATCACCCAGGGCAATTCAACAAAAAATTTACCGCTACCCTGCCCCGTGTCAACTTTACCAACAAATTTGATTTCCTGCAAAAAACTCACCAAAAAAAGGTGCCCTTAGATTTGCTGTTTAAGCCAGTCCGCAACGCCCGCTAAAACTGAATCAGAGGAAACATCCACTATAGGCACGATCATTTTTTCCTTAGTTTCAATTATAGGCGCAAACTTGGGCATAACAGCGTAACCTAAATAGGACCAGTAAACTTTACGCTTCTCTAATAACTCTTTGGCAACCACCGCAGTGGAGGCTAAAATGGGAAAATACAGAAAAACCATTCCGTTAACCCAATATAAGCCAGCTAATTTACCTCCTGCAATAATGGAAGTAAAACGGGCAAGTTCTTCTGGACTGCAAAAATGGTTTTTTTCCATAATAACAATGTCTTGAAAAGGTTCATATGAAACCGTAACTTGGGGTTTATCCATAAATATAACACCGATCAGTAAGAAGTTAAGTAAATCGTTCCCTTTTAATTTTACCATAGTAATCTAATTCTGTGGCGTTTTTTTGTACGTATAAATTGGTCATTTTTTTGTGAGTAGATTTTTAGACTGGTCTATGTTGCTCACAGACTTCTAGAATTGGCCGCTGTGTTTTAGTCATCGGTTAATCAAATAAAAAAGAGAGAGTATTTCAAAAAGGATTACACACAAGATTCCAGATTTCTTCACGCGAGCCATTAACATGAAAACGAGCAAACAAAGACACAGTTAAATCAATCATACGCAA
>WRGM01000061.1 GCA_009787175.1 Candidatus Bathycorpusculum fermentans
TTTTACAGTGGTACATAGACATAATTTATATCTATGACACGTAACTTGTTTGTCCCGTAAAGGGTTAAAAAAGGCACATTTTTCAATTTTCGCTTGTTATCTCAGTTTTATAGATATAATTTTCCGGGATTTCAGGCTTTATGGATGACCACGCGGTTTGTTGTAATATTTGTTGTAAATTAATAGTTAAGTGGGTAATAAACGGGTTTTGTTATTATTGTGTGCTGATGGGCGGTTTGTTTTTTGGGGAAGTGTTTTTAGTTTGTATGTTGTATTATTGTAGTGTGAGTTTTATATGAATGATAAGTCGTTTGTGGGAAAGTTTGAGTTTTTGGAGCATACTGCGGATGTTTATGTTAGGGCTTGTGGTGTTTCTATGCAGGAGGCTTTTGAGAATGCTGCGTTGGCTATGTTTGAGACTATGACTAAGACTGCAAAAGTTGCTCAAGAGATGGAGGATGTGGTAAGTGTGGAGGCTGAGGATTTTTATGCTCTTTTGTATAATTGGCTTGAGGTTTTGTTGGTGAATTCTGAGACTAAGGGTATGTTGTATTCAAAGTTTCATATAGTTGATTGGGTTGAAACGGTGGATTCATTCAAGTTTACTGCGCATGTTTGGGGGGAAAAGTTTCAGTCTGAGAAGCATGTTCAGAAGGTGGCTGTTAAGGCGGTGACTTATCATCGTATGGCTGTTATGCAGGAAAATGAGAGGAGTGTTGTGTTAGAGTTTATTTTAGATATTTAGCATCAGGGGGTTAGTTTTAGTTTTTGTAGTTCTTCGAACATTTGTTCAACAAGTGGCTCTGGTGGTGTGTCGATAGCTGTTGTTTTTGAGATGATAATGGGTACATTTTTTTCTTGATAGTAGACAAGTAATGGGCTTGTTTGGTCTTGGTGTATTTTTAGTCTGTTTTTGATGACGTCGGGGCTGTCGTCTGGGCGTTGGTATAGTTCGCCACTGCATTTGTCGCAGATGTTTTCGATTTTTGGTTTGAGGAATCGTATGTTGTAGACTGCGTTGCAGTTTTTGCATGTTCGTCTTGAGGAGAGGCGTTCGATTATTATCCAGTCAGGTACATCGAGTAGTAATATAACGTCGAGTTTGAGAATTGTCTCTAATGTTTTAGCTTGTTCTAATGTTCGTGGGAATCCGTCTAAAATTACGCCTGCGCCAGATGGGACTTTGGCTAAATGTTGTTTTAGTACTTCAACAACGATTTCGTCTGGGACTAGGGCACCTTTTTCTACGTAGCTTTTGACTTTTTTGCCTAATTCAGAATTTTCTTTAACTTGTGCACGGAAAATGTCGCCCATGGCAATAACTTCGACACCGAGCTTGGCTTTAAGCCTAGTTGAATAAGTGCCCTTACCTGCTCCTGGTGCTCCAAAGATAATAGCTTTCACATTAACGTCTCCGCTAATTCCTCATGTTGAAGAGAACTATATAATAAATTTATTGTGTAATCTATAGGCTATTTATGGAAATCTTTATTGATAAACAGGTTACCTAACTTTTAAGAGGGTTAATACTTGCCCACTACTATCACTAAACAAATTGGAAAAAATATATACTTAATTGATCTTGAAACGGGTGGATGTAAAAACTTTATAGGCAGTTATGTGATAAAAACCGCTAAAAAAACTATGCTTATAGAGACAGGCCCAACTAATTCTATACCAAATTTACTCTGCGGACTAGCAGAGTTAAAAATAAATCTAGAAGACATTGACACTGTCGCGGTTTCACATATTCACTTAGATCATAGCGGCGGCGTTGGAACTTTACTTAAGTATTTGCCAAATGCAAAAGTTCTTGTTCACCCAAGGGGCGCTCCCCATATGGTTGACCCAGAAAAGCTTTGGGCTTCATCTCAGTCCGTTCTAGGTTTTGTAAGCGAAGTATGTGGGAAACCAGAGCCTGTTGCGCAGAATAGAATAACTCCCATGACAGAGGGCATAATTGATCTTGGCAATGGGGGTAAATTGACGGTTTTTGAAACATTAGGTCATGCACCGCATAATCTAGGTTTTCATGAAAGTTTCAATAAAGGGATTTTCACAGGTGACGCTGCAGGATATTATGTCCCAGAATACAACCTGGTAACGCCGACTTCGCCGCCGCCATTTTATCTTGAAGCGTCCATTGCCTCACTAGATAGGCTTATCAGTTATCGTCCTTCAGTGCTATATTATACCCACTTTGGAAAGGCGGATGATGCTATTAGGCGTTTGCGGGGTTACCGGGCGCAATTGTTGATGTGGAATAAAATAGTGCAAAGCGCTGTAGAACAGAATAAGAACATGGAGCAGGTAATTGAGTGTGTTATAGCAGAGGATCCATTAATGAATGCGCTTTCAGAATTTTTGCGGGGGCACAAGATTTACAGTAAAATGGCGATAGAGAATAGTATAAATGGTTTTGTAGAATACGCTAAAAAGGCACAGATGAAACAGAGCGCCTAAATGTTTTATAATATCTTTTTTCTTTTCTGTGTAGCTGGTGAAATTTTTGGGAGAAGATGAAGGACGACCAGCGCCAGAGCATGTACCACTGGAAAAGGTTACAGAGAATATTTGGAAAATTCCTCCGTATAAAAAGGACATGCATGTTCCAGGCATGATTTTTGCTAATCAAGCATTACTTGAGAAAATGCAGACAGACCGGACACTTTGGCAATGTGCTAATGTTGCACAGTTACCAGGTATTTATAAACACGCTATTACTCTGCCAGATGGACATGAAGGATACGGGTTTCCCATAGGTGGAGTTGCAGCAACTGATTATAATGAAGGTGCTATAAGTCCAGGAGGTGTCGGATATGACATCAATTGCGGTGTTAGGCTTTTATCTTCAAATCTTACAGAGCAAGATATACGTCCACACTTATCTGTTCTTGCGGAAGCTATTTTTCGCAATGTACCCTCAGGTTTGGGTAGTCGCAGAAGAGATTTAACGATAAGTAACAGTGACCTAGACCGGTTAACTGTTGATGGTGTAAATTTTTTAGTTGAACGCGGTTTAGGCTGGAAAGAGGACGCTGAGCATTGTGAAGAGCAAGGGTGCATGATGAATGCTAATCCGGATATGGTTTCAAATACGGCTAAAAGTCGTGGCTTAACACAGATAGGCACGTTAGGTTCAGGAAATCATTTTCTTGAAATCCAAAAAGTTGATAAAATTTTTAACCAGAAAACTGCTAAAACATTTGGCGTAACGCATGAAGGGCAAATAATGGTTATGATACACTGTGGCTCTCGAGGTTATGGGCATCAAGTTTGCTCAGATTACCTACGAGTTATGGAACATGCTGTACAAAAATACAAAATCAATGTGCCCGATAGAGAATTAGCCTGTGCACCTGGAACAAGCCTTGAAGCACATAATTACTATCAAGCCATGGCCTGCGCGGTAAATTATGCATTTGTTAACCGTCAGGCTATTATGCACTGGGTACGCCAAAGTTTTCAGCAAATATTAAAGCAGGACCCAGAAAAACTTGGCTTAAAACTTGTCTATGATGTAGCCCACAACATCGCAAAAATAGAAACCCACAATGTCGGCAACGAAACAAAAAAGGTTTGGGTTCATCGCAAAGGTGCAACACGCGCCTTCCCACCGGGACATCAAGATGTACCAGCAGACTATCGAAACGAAGGCCAACCTGTTATTATCCCCGGCAGCATGGGGACATGCTCATGGCTTTTAGTAGGCAGTCAAAAAGCTATGGACTTAACTTTTGGCTCCACAGCCCACGGCGCTGGACGCGTAATGAGCCGATCGGCAGCTAAACGTAAGTATTGGGAAGGAGAAATTAAAACAAGCCTTGAAAAACGCGGCATAACAGTTAGAGCCGCAAATCCAACAATACTAGCTGAAGAAGCTGATCTAGCATACAAAAATGTTGACTCCGTCGCAGATGTCAGTGACCAAGTAGGTATAGCAACTAAAGTAGCACGCCTTGTACCCCTAGCAGTCATCAAAGGCTAACAACCCCTCTATCTTCACCATTGCTCACCTAAGAGTTAGCATACACAGAGACACCTCTTGCAGAACCAAGTATTACGATAAATATACTACCTCAGACCTACAGTACTCACAAAAAACCGAGCATTTACAAAATTTAACCCAAGTCCTTGCTTATGCACTATTAACTAGAAAGATCCAAAGCTAAACTGCACCAGCACATTAGCGTATTTGAAAATAGAGTAAAGCGGTTGGTGGTTATCGCTTGATTATGCCATAGGTTTGGTTTTTCCAGATGTCACGGAATTTATTATAATAGTCAATTGGTTGAAAAACAGGTGCATAGGTTAACTGTTGTGATACTCCACATTTACATATGGCAAAAACTTCTTTTTTGTCAATATTTCCTAAAATCTGCAAAAACTCTTTACGACACTTTGGACAGTAATATGGTCCATTAATCATTTGCTTTGCATCTTTAGCTAAAACTTTAATATGTCTACCGGATACCTTGTTCATTTCTGGACACATAATTTTCACACTAACTCAGATATGTGTATAATTTTATTGCCTAAGATATACCCTTCCCCTAAAAAATAGAAAAACACAATTTTAAATAAACCCTTAGACACGCCACAAGAGGCATTTCTCAAAATTAACAAAAAGATACAACCCCATTAAAACAACAAATATTACAATAAACTTGCGCAAATACTGTTTACGAGGACACCATGAGTAAACAATAGGAGCAGCTACAGTAACTAAATGCAGATTTCAAAGTTATACAATTTAAAGGTAAAATAAAAGTTCACACCAATCTGAAAACTTTATTAAAAACTAAGCTGCTTTTGTGCTTAATGCTGGAGCAAAAACAAGTATTGCTCCAAGAATGCGGTTGTCGTCTAGTCTGGTTTAGGACTTTAGCCTTCCAAGCTAATGATCCCGGGTTCAAATCCCGGCGACCGCACCATATTATTGGGTATAGTATCAATCCTCAAGTTTTAGCTTTAAAAACCCTCAAAAATAAGAGAGTTTTCACTTATGGAGAGAAATATTGTTGTGACGGTTCCGCAATATAATAAATTGGTAAAAATCGGGTAAAAACGCGTGGCATATCCATCATAGAGGTGTGTTGAAACCAGTAAAATTATGAAAAA
>WRGM01000062.1 GCA_009787175.1 Candidatus Bathycorpusculum fermentans
TACCTGATACAACACCAAAATTTGACACCCTACAAGGAGCTGTATACAACTACCTTGAACATTCAAATTCTTAAGTTAATCCGCTATAATATGCATTTATGAAAGAACTAAAAAGAAGGCAAAACATGAGTAAAGCAAATTTACGCATTTAATTACCAAAAAAATATCGGCAGTACTTTCTTATTTAAAGATTATGACACTCATAAAATTATTCTGTATGTATACAATAGCATCAACAGAACACAGTTTTTTCTAAAATAGGAGGGATGTTTGGTTAAGTTTTGTTTCTTGACTTAAACGCGAATGTTATTCATAAGAGTTCTACCCCTAGTAGGATAATGTCTGCAATGGTCCATGTATCTATATAGTCCATGGAGAGGCTCATGTCTTCAGTTAGTAGAAATATTGCAATACTTACAATAGCTAGTATACCCGCGACAATTAACCCTAGAAGGCTATGTAACCCCATTTTTTGTCCGGTTGATCGTCCGCTTAGCAACATAAATAATGTATAGCTATGGTAGCTAAAATTATGCCAATTACACCTAGGACTAAGTTTGCAACAGATCATTTTGAGTCATCAACAGGTACCTCTTTGGGTTCTACAGATACAGTTACAGTTGGACCTATAGGCGCTGGGGAGTATGTGGAGCTGAAGATACAGATGGCGTAGGCGAGGCAGATTCAGATGGAGCTGGTGATGCTGAGGCTGATGATGATGGAGAGGGTAAGGCGTTATAGTTGTTGTTTGTGTCCATTGTGCTATGTAATTAGCGTTACCTGTTACTGTTGTTGACGGGTTAGGTGACCAGCCGTTAAAGGTCCAGCTTGGTTCATCTGTTACTGTGGGTGCAGTAGGAGTTTTATCGCCATAATGTAAGTTGTCTGTTGTTTGTGTTGTAAATGTGCAGTGTGCGCCAGATGCATATGTTATTGTATAGCTGTTTTGTTGCCAAATTGCAAATAACTCTATCGCTTTGGATGGTAAATTTGGAATTGGTTGTAAATGTTGCAGTGGCATCAGAGGAGCGCTCTGACCAGCCTAGGAAAGAGTAGCCAAGTCGGGATAGACTGCCTTGTCCTGATACGGTTGTGGTTTCGTCTGCGAAATACTATGTGCCATCCACAGGAACTGAACTGCCTGTGGTACCATTAGCTCTATATGTAACCGTAAAATCACCATCATCTTCAACATATGCACTCGCCTGTGTTCATTGTGCAACTGGCGTAACATCAGAGTCGGGCATAGTAAACTAACTACCCGGTACCGGCAAAGTAAATTTGACCATTATGTTGCCAACCAGCAAACGTGTAACCCGCCTTTGTAGGGACACCAGCTAAAATATTTACAGTATCACCACTATGATACGCATTATTGTCCATTGGTGCACCAGAACCACCATCTGCATCATATGTTACAAATTCTATCGTACTCATAAGCTCCTCACCAGTATCCGCTTAATCCGGATGACGACTATAACCTGGCAAGGTAAAGTCAACATATTCAGAGGTAAATGTAGTTATAACTGAGAAAACTTACAATTAATGTAGTATTTGTATTTTTCATATGTCTCTTAGTGATACATCTATATTAATAAATATCGTGCAAGACGCGTACATGTTTTACTATGCTAGAGCAGCAGCTTATCTAACCGGTTTTTTTCGGGAATTTTACTTATGAAATTTTTAAAAAATGGGGTAAATTTACTTAAATATGTATAAAATATGTAAAAGTGTTTTATGAATTTGGCTATTTGTTGTAAATTTTTTCCATTCGAATATTTTTCGCATAACTATGAGGCAGATAAACACGTAAAATGGTTTGCATAGACATTATTTTATGTTAAATGAGCCACAATTACTGCTTATAACATCATTAGTTGTACGATTTGGACATTTTTTGATGTTTTTAACTCCGTTTTTTGTTGTTTTAAGCTGATTTTAGCAAATGATTATATAAGGTTCGCAGTAATTCGGAAAAAACGGTCTTCCAAAATGACGAACTGCCATATTTTTTTGTGTTAATGAATTTATAGTAGCGTATTTAGATGGGAGATACCCGTAAAAGTACATGCTTTGTTATGAATTAACGATTTGTAGAAATATTTGTTGTTGTTTGTTGATTTTTGCTGTGTTTTGTTGATGCTTTTGTATACAGGTGTTGTATGGATAAGCTTATTTGGCAAGGGTTGTCACTATTATTAGGGTTAGGTATGCAGGCAGATAATATGTCTCTTCAAGTTTCCAGTCGTGAAATGCGTGCTATAGAGACTAATGCTGAGTATTTCGGCATTGGTTTACTGCAGCTTATGGAAAATGCTGGCAGATGTGTTGCTCAAGCAGTTATGAAGCGTTTCTCTAATGTTGAGAGAATTGTGTTTTTTTGCGGTTTAGGCGGAAATGGCGGCGATGGATTTGTTGCGGCGCGTCATCTTTTGGTGCAGGGTTATAATGTTACAGTCATTTTAGCTGGACGGAGTAGAGATATTTGTCATTCTGCGGCTGCTCAGAATTGGCGCGCTCTTAAAGCGGTTGTAGGTGAGCGTGTTTGTATGTTTGAGGTTTTGGATAGTTCAGCTATACCTGTGGTGGGAGCGGATGTTGTTGTTGACGCTTTGTTGGGTACGGGTTCTAAGGGAGGTTTGCGTGCGCCTATTTTGCAACTGGTAGAGTGTATTAATTCTTTAAAGGCTTTCAAAATTGCAGTTGATGTTCCAACGGGGGTGGATTCTGATACGGGTGAGGTCTTGAGTGGCGCTGTTAGGGCTGATTTAACTGTTACTTTTTATAAGTCTAAACCAGGGCTGGTTAATGCCCGTGGGTTTGTTGGGGATTTAGAGGTTTGTGATATTGGTTTGCCTTTTGAGCTTGAACGGTTAACTGGTTCAGGTGATGTAGGGTTAGCGTGTAAACCGCGTTTTTCAGATGCGCATAAGGGTTGTTTTGGACGTTTACTGGTTATTGGGGGTAGTAGTGTTTTTTCAGGTGCTCCCGCTCTTGCGTCTTTGGCGGCTTTGCGTACTGGTGTTGATGTTGTCTACACAGCATCTCCTGAGAGGACGGCTCATGATATAGCGGCGTTGTCGCCTGATTTAATTTCAGTAAACCTGTCAGGTGAAAATCTCTGCAGAGCTAATATAGATGAGCTAATACCCTACCTACAAATGATAGACGCCGTGGTTTTAGGGCCTGGTTTGGGTTTGAAGGCTGAAACGTGTGATTTTGTGAAATTATTTATTGACCATGTGGAAACGGCGGGGAAAACGTTGCTCCTAGATGCTGATGGACTAAAAGCATTTGCCTTCTGCAAACGACCTCTCAAAATTCCACTGGTACTCACTCCTCATATGGGCGAGTTTGAAGTACTTACAGGTAAAAGATTGCCAGAGAATATTGTAGAAAAAACAGATATCATTCAAAGAACTGCTAGAGAGCTTAACGCGGTACTATTAGTTAAAGGTAAGATAGATATCATCTGTAGCTCAAGTAGGATTAAATGGAATTTTACAGGTAACGCTGGCATGACTGTTGGCGGCACAGGAGATGTACTCTCAGGCATCATAGGCGCTCTGTTAGCGCAGAAAACAGCAGCATTTGAGGCCGCTACGGCAGGCGCATTTATTAACGGTGCATGCGGCGACTTTGCAGCATCTAAAAAGGGCTTTCATATACTCGCAAGTGACCTCTTAGAATGGATCCCCCAAACATGTACAGACCCCATGAGCCATTTAAAGGTGCAACACCATAGCAACAGATTTTGAAAACAACCAAAACACGCCTAAAGAAGAAAAGAATGAAGCGGGTTCTGTAAGGATTAGTGTTTACCATGCTGCACAGGATGATCCAAAAAAGAACACTGCCCTACGCTTAAGTCGACGAGGTTACGTACGAATAGTTAAGAAAATACGCTTCCTACCCAAACGTGCTATAGTACTAAACCCCTTTAGCACCATAGCCTTCTCTCCTGCCGATCACAGTCGCCTTGAAAACTTTGGACTAGCCGCCCTAGACTGTAGTTGGGAGCAAGCCCAAAAAGTCCTAGGGGAACATGTCCGAGGTACCAGCCGATGCCTGCCCATATTAATGGCTAGCAATCCTGTAAATTTTGGAAAACTAACCAAGCTCTCAACAGCAGAAGCCCTAGCCGCCGCTTTATACATAGCCGGTTTTAAAGATAGCGCCGAGGAGATACTTAGCATTTTTACATGGGGACACACGTTTTTTGAGTTAAACAAACCCTTCCTTGACAAATATACTGTCGCTAAAGATAGCGAAGATATAATTAAAATACAAAAAATGCTATTTGAAAGCAACTCTAATAAAAGTAAACCCTAATGAGCAAATGTTACTAAATTAAATCTGCTCATTACAACACTACTCGCAGAAAGACCAAAAAAGAACAACATTTTTTTAACCTGAAATAACCCAAAAATATTTGGTGGAACATACATGGATAATTATAATAAAAAACTATTGCTAACAACATTACTATTACTTGTAATACTGCTAACAACGCTGTCAGTATTTACCTTCAATCTAACGTTAAATAATACTGACAATGGAAAAATGTATGTTGAGGGTGTAATAAATGTTGGAAATGAAAGAGAGCTTAAAGCAGCTATACGCAATGCACCATCTTACATATTTACCATAATTGCGTTAGATAAAGATGTTTCACTTGCAGATACAACACTTGAAATTCCATCAGATAAACATATTACGCTAACAAGTCTTGACGTATCAAAAGGGGTATTTTGAAAAAGGCGGGGTCTTTGTTTTCGCCTGCCTTTAGGTAAAATGACATTTTCTCCCTGCCCTCAACTACGACCTTAGCAAGTACTTCCTCGCATATCGAATCGCCGAATTCTTTAAGCCGCGCCAAACTTTCGATTGCTTGGTCAACGCTCTCCAACTTTTGCCGCAAATCCTCCGCAAGCTTATTCTCACCGTCCAAAACCGACAACCGTCTTTGCAAGTGATTTTGTTGCTTTTCGTACTCCGCATAGACTTTCCTATATTCAGCAAGCGTAATCAGCCTGTCAAGATGCATATTAATCAGCCGCGACTTCTTATCGGACAACTTATCAAGCCCCGCCAAAACTTCCGCTAACTCGTCCCCCTTGTTCGGACAATCAGCAATCGCCTGACGCACACGCTCTTTTAACTCCCGCACAACAAAATCCTTATTCTCAATAACCTCATTTAAAAC
>WRGM01000063.1 GCA_009787175.1 Candidatus Bathycorpusculum fermentans
ATGCCACGCGTTTTTACCCGATTTTTACCAATTTATTATATTGCGGGACCGTCACAACAATATTTCTCTCCATAAGTGAAAACTCTCGAAAAATCCTCCTCTAAAAGTAAGTGCTTTTTCCCTGGCCTTTTAGTAGTTTGTTTGCTCCTCTACAGCCAGACTTCTGGTGGTAGTTTTCGAATAAATGCTTGATTTGGTGTTTCAGCATATCACATATTAAGACTCCACTGCATCCGATCATTATACCAATCAAGTAACTCAGACAAAAACACATCTACCACGATGGTGCTCATAAAAATCAAACCACCTATCAATCTTATCATTAATCTGCGGATAATTCACCCCACACAAAAGCTGCCTTATACCTTCTTCTTTTTTTTAAAAAAAAGTTTTTACTATTTCTATATTGTTATATGTTGATGTGTTTTCGGCGAATTTTATCAGGGTTATTGCGTAGTTTGAATTTAGCGGTTTTTTGAGCGAAAGCATGAAATAAGGTGGGTATTATTTTTTGTATTGATGAGTTGTATGCTTAGGGACTTTAAGTTAATAGTTTCAACGGCGCGTGGTAATGAGCGTGGTATGATTAATGAGATATTGTTTCTGTTAAGGGATCAGTTGGGGGATGGGGAAGCGGCGGCGGTTAGAACGGCGGTGCGGGGTATTATTGTTGCTAGAACTAGCTTAGATCCTTATGTGGTTGTTGAGAAGCTTTGTGGTATTCTTAGGGAGCGTCCTTTTGAGTTTCGTTTTGCATTGCGTATTATACCTGTTGAGCGTGTGGTATTGACAGATTTGGAGCTTATACGGAAGGTGTCTTTTGAGTTGGCATCGCGTATTGGCGAAAATGAGACTTATCGGGTTACAGTTGAGAAGCGATTTACTGCTCTGCATACTGCTGATATTATCTCCTCAGTTGCTGAGGGGATTCAGCGTAAGGCAGATATGAAAAATCCAGATAAAATTTTGCTTATTGAAATAATGGGTGCAGTAACTGGGATTTCACTGGTCAAACCAACGGAGATTATATCGGTTATGAAAGAAAAAATGCTCTAAACCCTAGCAGCTAACAGGGCAACTTTTTCAATTACTAAATCTATAAGAGCTAAATCATCACCTCTGCCTCTTGCAGCAGCTTTAATCATTGAGGGCGTTATGTTAAATGCCTGCTTAATTAACGCACACTTTTCAGGCGTTAAATCTAGCACGTTATCACAATGCTCAACGTGTAAATGAGCAGATAAATCATTAAAGGCAGCTTTAACCTGCTCCGCAGTTTCCCCTATTATAACCACAGTTATCTCAGATATACCAGTCTTTAAACCTATTAGATCAATAGCTCTCTGTATCTGATGCTGTGAGGAGGCATATAGCATAGTTTCTACTGCAGGATTTTTTGAAATATTTACATGATTCTTAAAAGCGTATAGGGCATTTAAAACTGCAAAGTAGAGATGTTCATGTGTAGCAATTAGGGCGGAGTTGAAGAATTGAACCCAAACCTTTTGCGACGTAGCTTTACGATTGTCTTTGAGATATCTATCAGCTTGTTCAAAATTAGCGTCTTTAAATCCGGCAATTTCAACGTAAAAATTGAATTCTTCAAAAGAATATATCAAAGTTTAGGCTCCTGTAAGGTTTTAAAAACTTTTTCAAGCAGCTCTTTAGGTAAACCAGCGTTTAATAGTTTTACAAATTCATTATTTGCAGCTTTTTTACAGTCGTGTTTTTGGAGAATACTTTGCAATGTTTCTTTAATTTCCCAGGGAAAAACTATCCAACTATCTGTAGTTTTGCCAACAAAATCAGGCGTAACCTGAGTGGCAGTCTTAGCATATAAAGTGGCAATTTTTACCTCAACAGCACCACATGTTTCAATAAGATACTGCTTAGCCGTTTTTAGACTCTGCCCAGAGTCAGAGATGTCATCAACTACAAGAACCCTTTTACCCGCTACAGCAGCGGCAGCATTCAAAAACTGTGTAATTACAGGCTGCATACCAGGTTTAGCTATATTCGTATAAAACTCTATTTGCAGCATGGTAATTTGACGGACACTTAGCAAGTCAGATAGAATACCTGTAGGAATTATACCACCCCGAGCTATACCAACTATTACATCAAGAGAGTACCCGTTTTTGCTAATTTTTTCTGACAGCTCAAATAGCATTTCGTAAATTTGATTCCACATAGGTACTTCATACTCAATAGAGTCTACCAAAGACCTGCCTCACATAATATTGGATACATTCTTATTATAAAATCTGCTTGCCAAAATGTACAGTAAACAGCACTCCTATAGTCTATCAAAAGCAGTGTATATGCTCAGCCAGATATAGCAGGATAAATAGAGAGTAAGAGTTTGAAAATGTTCATCTATTCGATGGTTAGAGTAGCATAGCCTTATATTTTTAGGTTGATTTTCTTTAATTTAGGGGAACTGTTAATGCATAAGAAACTCTTAATTCCTGGACCAACAGAAGTTAGTAAAGAAGTTTTAGAAGAACAAGCACGTTATATGATAGGTCATCGAGAGAAAGAATTCTCAACGCTATATGGTGGAATAACGGATAAGATAGCTAAATTTTTCCAGTTAACACCTGATATTAAACCAACTGTAACAACAGGGTCAGGTACGCTATGGTTTGATATTGTAGCTAGAAGTGTGGTAAAGCAGAAAGCGTTAGCATGTGTAAATGGTGCTTTTTCAAAAAGAGCGGCTCAAACGCTTCAAGCATGTGGTAAAGAAACAGATATACTTGAAGTAGAAATGGGCAAAGCTATAAAGCCAGATATGGTTGCAGAAAAACTTGAAAATGGCGGATATGACACTGTTACTATTTGTCATAATGAGACATCCACTGGTGTCCGTAGTCCCGTTAAAGAGATTGCGCAGATGATGCGTAAAAATTATTCAGATGTCATATTAGCTGTTGATGCAGTGTCATCGTTAGCGGGTGATAAGCTTATTCCTTCAGAGATTGGCTGTGATATAATTTTTGGTTCTACACAGAAATGTTTTGCTTTACCTCCAGGTTTAGCAGTTGGGCTAGTTAGTGAGCGGGCTATTGAGCGTGCGAAAACAGTGCCGAATCGTGGTGCATACACAGACTTAGTTGATATTTTTGAGTTTGAGAAAAAACATCAAACACCCTTCACGCCAAACATAAGCTTACTTTACGCTTTAGACAAACGCATGGATCTTTTGCTTGCTGAAACATATGATAAAGTCTATCAAAGACATCTTGACATGGCAAACTATACACAGGCGTGGGCAAAGAAACACTTTGCAATGTTCCCAGAACCCGGCTATGAGTCAATAACTGTTAGCTGCATAAGCAACACGCAAGGCAAAGACGTTAAAGCGTTAAATCAGCAGCTTGCCGAAAGAGGATACATGATCTCCACAGGCTATGGTAATCTAGCAGACAAAACCTTCCGCATTGGTCACATGGGCGAATGGACACTTGAGTGTATAAAGCAAGTTATAAGTCTGATAAACGAAATTTGGCAAATATAGAGTTAGCATAACTAACTGAGTTAAAGTTAACAGCTAAATGACGTTTTAATTGTCAATTTAGCAACAAAAAATTCAACCCTTTTTTGGGAGAATAAATGTTTGTAAGCGAGCAGGGTTGTTTTGGAGATAAACTAGATTATGGTAGGTACATTTTTTTAATGCTCTACTATACATGTGGGTGCTTAATTTGAAGAGGCATAGTTAAAGGTTAGTATGTAAATAGCTAACCAAAGCTAAATGTCTTAGAAACTATTGAGTGTGATTCCATTGGTTGATGTACGAGCGTTTAAAGCTATAAAATATACAGCTAAAGCGGGTGACCCGAAAATGTTGGTTACTCAGCCTTATGATAAAATTGATCTAGAAATGCAAAAAGAATACTATGAGAGATCACCCTACAATTTCTGCCGTCTAATTCTACCAATAGAGACAGACAAGTATCAAATTGCACAGCAACGCATTACACAATGGCTAAATGATAAGGTAATGGAGCGTATAGAGCAACCGGCAATTTTTGTTTCACGACAAGAGTATAGTATTAATGGAAAAAAGTTTGTACGCACTGGATTAATTGCTGCCCTACGGTTGTATCCTTACAGTGAAAACATGGTCTATCCGCATGAATTTACGCATTCAGCTCCAAAGGCAGACAGGTTAAACATGTTACGGACTGTGCAGAAAAATCTTGAACAAGTTTTTCTAATGTACCCAGATCCGGAAAATAAAACCATAGATTTCTTTAAAGAAATTACCAAGACAGCGCCTCTTATCAAAGTCACTGACCCAGATGGGGTAGAGCATACAACATGGGAAGTTACAGATCCTGAAAAAATTCAATACATTCAACAGGTGTTAAGTGAAAAAATCATGGTTATAAATGATGGACATCATAGGTATGAGAGCGCGCTTGCCTACCGTGATGAAATGCGAGCTAAAGCGGACTGGACAGATGATTCAGCATTCAATTTCCACATGTGCTACATGGTACCCATACAAGATGAAGGATTAATGATTCTACCAACACACAGATTGCTTAAAGAAGCAGAGCTAACACCTGAAATTATAGAGGAACTCAAACATTACTTCACAGCTACCGATGTAGCACCAAATGCTGAGACGTTAGATAACTATCTTGCAGCCCACATTGAAGAGCATGCTTTCTGTGTTTATGACGGAAAAAACGCGTATGGCTTAACAATGAAACAGGATGAGAAAGTATATCAATTTGTTAACACGCATACATCAAAAGAAACAAAAATTTTTGATGTCGTTATCCTACGGGACATCGTTTTTAAAAATATACTAAAAACAGAAGAACTAAAAATTGATGAGAACATTATCTATGTGCGATGGACCAAAACAGCTATAGAAAAAATTAACCGTGGAGAAGCAAAAGTTGCATTTCTCGTAAACCCAATCAGTGCCAAAGCTGTTTCAGAACTTGCATTACAACACGAAAGATTGCCAGAAAAAAGCACAGACTTTTATCCTAAACCATTGTCAGGCATTACGATGATGGATATTTCAGTACAGGAAAAACTCTAATTTCCTCTTTTAAAATTTAACATCCACTGAAAGAACCTGAAATAGATTTCTTATTTTTTATCGAGAGTTTTCACTTATGGAGAGAAATATTGTTGTGACGGTCCCGCAATATAATAAATTGGTAAAAATCGGGTAAAAACGCGTGGCAT
>WRGM01000064.1 GCA_009787175.1 Candidatus Bathycorpusculum fermentans
CACCTTTACAACTTTTGACACCATATAAATACTAACCTGATTAAAAACAACCAACCACTCACACATTAAAATACTTTATGACATGACCGGTTTTTACTGATTAAGATTGAAACCTTTACAACCTATAGAAAACGTGTAGCCATATTTTTGTAGAAGGTGACAAACGAACTAATAATGGTGTTATTTTTTATTACAAACGTAACACTAAAATACATGTTCCAGTAGAAGAACCCTATTGAGGCAAAAGAAATGAAAATTTTAATATGTGGAAAGGGCGGTAGTGGAAAAAGCACCGTTACAACCCTTTTAGCAAACAACCTTCAAACCAAAGGATACCGCATCATAGTGGTTGATACTGACGAATCAAACTACGGTCTTAATACACAACTAGGCATAAACGCCCCAAAAGAACTAATGGATCAAATTGGCGGAAAAAAAGCTATAATCGACAAAATGCTTGTTGCCCGTGAAAAAGGCGAAAAAGTACCAATATTCACTGAAAAATGGTGTATAGACGACATACCCTCTGACTACATAGCAAAGAAAAACAACATATACCTACTACAAATTGGAAAAGTTAAACACTTTGGAGAGGGTTGCGCATGCCCCATCGGTGGACTCTCACGGGACTTTCTAAAAAACCTCCAACTAAATACCAAAGACATCGCACTTATCGATACTGAAGCAGGGGTAGAACACCTAGGACGAGGCATAGCTGGCAACGTCGATGTAGTATTAGTAATTCTTGATCCCTCATACGAATCCATCCAACTATCACAAAAAATCACATCCATGGCAAAAGAAGGCAACAAACCAGTATACTTCATACTCAACAAAACTGACAACACCATTGCACACAAAATAGCTGACAAAATGGACAAACAGCAAATCATAGGCACCATTCCATTCAACCCGGTAATTCAAGAAAAAGGTTTAAACGGAGAACCACTCAACATCGAATCACACCCAGTTACCCATATTGCTGACTTTTTAATTCAAACCTTAAGTGGAGCCTGATAACGGAGAAAATATACATGAAAAAGTTAGTAATTTATGCGATACTGGGCGTGGTCATACTTATTGTTTCTATGGTCGCCGTTTACTCTTTTTATGGTAAATCCCCCATTTTTAGATCTTTATCATCTACCCAAGATGTTGTAGATATGACTGGACGCACAGTCACAGTGCCCAACGATGTTACACGTGTTATTGCAGTAAATTCTGGTGCCCTGCGTTTAGTAACTTACTTAGATGCAGCTTCAATGATTTGCGGAATTGAACAACACGAACTTGATCTTGAAGGCCGACCCTATGCCATGGCTAATCCTCAATACGCAACCTTGCCAGTTATCGGACCACAATTTGGTGGTGACCCAGAACTTATAGCCGCCCAAAAACCAGACGTAGTTTTCACAACTGAAACCGACATAGCCAAACTTGATGCACTGCAAAACCAAATAGGCATACCTGTCATAGGCATTGTCTATGGCTCCTTAAATACAGCTGATGCGCAACAAATCTTCTATGATAGTTTAACACTGATAGGCAAAGTTATACATAGTGAAGACCGCGCCGCTGAAGTGATAGCCTATGTAAAAGGATTGATTAATGATCTCAATACACGAACCGCCAATATACCTGATGCAAATAAACCCCCTGTATATGTAGGTGGTTTATCCGCACGTGGTTCCCATGGTTTTACCTCAACAAGTGCAGCCTACGCGCCATTCACACTAACCAATTCCAAAAATGTAATCACACTTGAGATGGCCAAAGGCTCTACACAGGTAGTAAACGTAGACATTGAGGCACTTCCTAGCCTAAATCCTGCTATAATATTTGTAGACTACAACGGCATAGACCTCATAAAAGAAGACATACAAAGACACAAAGACGTTTACAGTCAACTCGATGCGATAAGAAATGGGCGTGTCTACGGTGTAATGGGTTACAACTGGTATACTTTAAATTTTGACGTTGTCTTAACCGATGCCTACTACATAGGAACCGCACTTTATCCCAATCAATTCAACGATGTAAACCCCCAACAGAAAGCAGACGAAATCTACACCTTCTTATGTGGCGCACCACTCTACGATCAAATGGTTAACCTCTACGGTCCATTTGGACAAGTAAACATAACATAGATGACATAGTGAGATGGACTATTTGGAAGCCTACCTTTTTTTCTTTAATCAAATACTGGAGCAATTTAAGTAACGCATGTAATCGGTGAAAAAAATGAAAGATGCAAAAAAACTGTTAACTCCTTCCCCTGAATTAGACCTTTTTTCCAGCTTACTGGAGAATTCTACCGAAGGGCTCAAAAAATATTATCTACTCTTAACCGCTTGGGAAATATGCCTCTTTGAGCATACAACAACACCAAAAACACCCAAAAAAATAGCAAAAGAAATAGGCGATTATAATGAAGCCATGGTACAACTGTTTTGTGACGCTTTAACAGAAGCAGGCTTGCTAACAAAAATACAAGATACATACACCAATTCAACCATAACAAACACTTACCTCTGCCGCAGTTCACCAAACTATCTAGATCATATACTCCAAAACACTAAAGCAAACATCAATCACTGGACCCAATTGTCTACTGTATTAAAAAATGGGCCAATAGCACAAAATAGGCAAGACTTTTTTGGTGCAAACTGGCTGATAGGTATCGCTGAATGGGCTAAAGCAGGTTCCATAGCAAACGCTCTAAGCGTTATAACGATTCATCTTGATCCAAAACTTTGGAAAAAACTCTTAGACCTTGGAGGTGGTCATGGTCTCTATGCTATAGCCTTCACGGCGCTCAACTCACAGCTAGACGTCTACGTTTTTGATCTCCCCCAAATGATGCCTATTACACAAAAATACATTAAAGAATACAAGGCCAAACGAGTACACACTTTACCTGGTGACTTCTACAAAGACGATATCGGACAAAACTATGACGTAATTTTTTCCTCATACAACCAAAGTTGTAACGATCCAACCCTCATAAGTAAAATGGTTAACGCCTTAGCACCCAATGGGTACCTTATACTGCGCAGGTTCACAGATGCCTCAAGCGAAGGAGCTCTTAAAATTTTAGATTGGAATCTGCTAAGCTTTGAAGGAAAGAAAATCGGTAGCAAACCTCACTCATCGGATACAATCGTAAATCAAGCGACTTATCTTAAGCGTTTGGAGGAAGCAGGTCTTACTTTGTTGGGCACTTTCCCTGTAGATGGCATATCAGAAATCACTTTTGCACGCAAAACTTCAGATGAGGCAACAGTTTGATGAAAAACCCCGAGAAAAACGAATCTAATAAAGAAGACTCAGGCTCTATTTATAGCAATTATGTTGGCAAAAAAATCCTGTTTATCACTATGTGTATAGTCGCTCTCGTAATAATTACACTAATTGCCCTATGCATAGGCTCTGCAAATCTCTCTATTTCGGAGGTTATAACCCAAGTTTTCCATCAAAGCGGTATTGCTTGGAGTATTAGATTGCCGCGTGTTTTAGTTGCTGTGGTGGCCGGAGCTATGCTTGCAGTAGCGGGTGCGGTAATGCAGTGTCTTCTCAAGAATCCTCTAAGTGAACCCTATACTCTTGGGTTAAGTCAAGCAGCCGCGTTTGGAGCAGGGTTTGCCATCGTGGTCCTTGGTGCTGGGTCTATGTATAGTAACGCCAAGGATGCGGTGGTGATTAGCAACCAGTATACTGTAACTATTTGTGCGTTTCTTTTTTGCTTAATATCCACAGGTACCATTTTAGCACTTACTCGATTGACAAAGGTTGCACCAGAATCTATAGTTTTAGCGGGTGTGGTTTTAGGTTCAATTTTTACTGCAGGGTTAACTGCTGTGCAGTATTTTGCTAGTGATGTCCAGATAGCTTCGATTATTTATTGGACCTTTGGTGACTTGAGCCGTATAACTTGGGATAGTTTACTTCTAATTGGGGCTGTGTCTGCGCCTGTTCTCATATATTTTGTATATAATCGTTGGAATTATAATGCAATTGATGCAGGTGTAGACACTGCAAATAGTTTAGGTGTTAATGTAACTCGGCATATAACTGTGGGTATGGTGCTTGCTTCACTTGTTGCAGCTTTGATTGTTTCTTTGATGGGTATAATTGGTTTTGTGGGTTTGTTGGCTCCACATATGGTTCGAAGGGTAATTGGCTCCGATAATCGTTTTGTAATTCCGGCTTCAGCTATAGTGGGTGCATTAATTCTCGTAGTCTCGGATACTTTAGCTAGGACAGTGATTTCTCCATTGGTTCTTCCGGTAGGAGTTATCACCTCTTTTATGGGGGGACCGTTGTTTCTTTATGTTCTTATTCGGGGGTATAGAAAATAATGTTGATAATTCAAGACGTTGAATTTTCCTACAAAAATGGTGCAGAAGTTCTAAAAGGAATTAACATGGACGTTGGGGTTCATGACCTTTTAGCTATTTTGGGACCTAACGGTGTGGGGAAATCTACTTTGCTTAAATGTATCAACAGATTGCTAAAAACCCGAAAAGGTACTATACTTGTGGACGGTGAATCTATACATCAAATGCGGGGTGTAGAGGTGGCTAAAAGGGTTGGGTATGTGCCTCAACGGGCGGATGTATCCAAAATCACAGTTTTTGATTCGATATTGCTTGGTCGTAAGCCACATATAACGTGGGATGTATCGAAAAAAGATGTGCAAATAACACAGGATGCTATAACTCTCTTCGGTATGGATGCGCTTTCGCTTAAGTATATCGATGAGATAAGTGGTGGTGAGTTACAGAAAGTGCAGATTGCTCGAGCGCTTGTGCAGGAGCCAAAGGCTCTGTTGCTAGATGAACCTACCAGTAGTTTGGATTTATGTAATCAGCACCGTATTATGGCGGCGTTGGTTGATGTGGTAAAACGCACGGATTTAACGGCGATTATGACTATGCATGACTTAAACCTTGCAACGCGATATGCTGATAAATTTCTTTTACTTAAGGATGGAAAAATTTTTGCCGCTGGGGATCAGAAAGTAATTACACCAGAAAATATCGAAGCTGTGTATGGGTTACCCGTTAATGTAGAAACTTATCGAGGTCAGCGTGTGATAATACCTGTATAGACTGTAGTTGGATGAACGGTTATGTCTTGGTTGTGTAAAATTTATAAAAAAACCTGGCAGAATACCTGCCGCGTTAGCGGCAGGATGAATGCGTCAGGTCTATTAGCGTCATGAGTTGTAGTTTTTGTCACTATAACTGCAAGGA
>WRGM01000065.1 GCA_009787175.1 Candidatus Bathycorpusculum fermentans
GTACAAAAACACAATTTAACCACGCAATTACAATTACAACTGATATCCACACCCTATCACTCAGACATAGTTTATACTTTCCGGGATTTTAGGTAAGAAGAATCAAGAGGCATTTCTTTGGTTTTGAAGGCGTTTTTGCTGAAAAGTTTATACAGTACTTAGCATGTTTAGGTTTGGCGTGAGTGTTATGCAGAAGGTTCAGATATTTGATGTTATGAATAGGAATCCTGTGTTTTTCTTGGCAACTGTTGAAGGAACGGAGCCTCGTGTTCGAGGTATGATGCTGTATAGGGCAGATGAGTCTGGTATTATTTTCCATACTGGTCCGCATAAGGATGTTTATCATCAAATTACTATGAATCCAAATGTGCAAATGTGCTTCTACGATGTAGCACAAAACATACAAATCCGTGTACGTGGTACACTTGAAAAAATAGATGATGATGTGCTTAAAGAAGAAATAGCAAACCATTCAACACGCGCCTTTATGCAAAGCTGGAAAGTAAACTGCGTAACCAAAGACGATTTCTACAAAATGTTCTCAGTTTTTCGCCTAAAAAACGGCAAAGCAAACATTTGGACATTCCAAACAAACTTTACCCCAAAAGAAGATATCCAACTCTGAAATCACCATAAACAGGGCAATCGAAAACTGCAAAACCATCCCTATCTCCTTTTGTACAATTTTTATAAATTATGGTGAATTTGCCATAATTAAAAGTTGGATTATGAATCTGTTCCAAACGTCAAGTAAACTCTAGTTAACTAATCACTGTTGGCATCAAAAAATGGTTTTCAAACAGAGTTACTTGTAGTTTTTCTTTCTATGTCCTGTATTCTAGAGTATCACTATTTTTTCAACTTCTTTTACTCCGTAGAGAACTATAATTTCCGCTTCTAATTGACATTTTTCCTGCAAGATTTCCTCGTAAAGTTTTTCCAATATAAGGATCAGCTTCCCGTTGTCTTATTGCTAAATCAACTTGTTGTTTTATTGTTTTGTCATATTTGCGGAAGGCTTTTTCAAAAGTTGTTGTAATTTCTAGTTTATATTTCGTCAGATTGTTTCAACTCTTTGATGAAATCGTCATAATCTCGAACTTTTCCAGCTTTAACGTCTGCTTCTGCTTCTTTTAGACGGTCATAACTTCTTTATCTTCAAGAATGTTAAAAGTTTCAACTATTTTCTCAAGCAAACCGTTCACTTTTACCAGTAAAGCTCTATCTTCATCGGTAATAAGAACACTTTCAGACATGAAATCACCAGAAAGTAATACTACACTTTGATATTTAAAATATTGCTCCGTTTTTGATGACGATGAAGTATATTCTAGCTGCTGTTAACCAGAGCTATTTTTTTATCTAGAGGATTGAATACTTGATTTTGAAATGATCTCACAGTTGGACATCACATCTGTTATGATGGTAGCTTGGGAGGTGATAGTCGTAGTTATGCCCTGATTCATCGGTTTTCATGTTCTTAATAATATTTTAAGAGTTTAAAACTTGAAAAAGAGCCTTATACAGAGATTGGCGCCGGGAGGGGGATTTGAACCCCCGTGACCCCGAAAGATCACAAGCTTACAGGTTCACCGTTTTATGTGGTGTATCTCCAGGCTTGCTCCCTGCCTGGCTAGGAGACCCCGGCTTATGAACCATTTTATTGGTTAACTTACCCTTTCTCTGTTTTCTGCAGAATTTAAAGGTTTACGGCGAATGTCTGTTGTTTAGTATTTTTGTTTTTTTGTTTCTCTTTTTTCTATTGTTTTGTCTGATGAATTGTTGGGTTTTTTGGTAAATTATGGGTGCTGGTGGATGGGTGGTTTATGTTGTTATTGTGGTGCCTATGTTTGCTTGTTTATTTTTTAGTACTGCTTCTAGTTTGTCTGGGTAGAATCCGTTGATTATGTGGCAGTTGATTTTATTTGTCTTTAAGATTTTTGGTAGGTGTTTGTCAACGCAGGTTTTTTCCATTTTTAAGAGTTCTCTTGTTGTTATGTGTTCATATAGTTTGGCTTGCTTGTTTTGTTGTGGGTCGTCTGTAAATATGCCGTCTACATCTTTAATTAATAGCAAATTTTTTGTTTCAAGTTTTTCTGCTATGTAGGCAGCTATGGAGTCTGATGTTACATCCCAGGATTTTGGCAACTTTTCTTCTAAAAATATGAATTTTGAAGGTAAGAATACTGTTACTTTGCCTGTTTTACCCTTTTTTATTTCTTCTAGGTTGTCTACTATTTGGCTATTTGGGGTTATTAGGTCGGCTAGTAGTAGGCCGTATTGGTCCATTGCTAAAACTGCCATGTTATGTGTTGTTGCGGCTGTTAGAGTGAATTGTTTATCTGCTTCTCTTATAGTGTCTGCAAATTTGCCTCCACCTGGAATTACTACAATTTGATATTTACCTGCCAGTTGACATAGCCTTTGGCATAGCGCCTGTAGTGCTTCTGGTTTTTCTGAGATGCTGCCACCGATTTTTATCACGTTAACTGTCACGGTTATTCCTCTCCCACCGTTTTACCGTCATTAATGCCGTTCCCACTGCGGGCACAGCTAATGATACATTATCTGGCAATAATTTATCTAAATCCATTATTATGATGGTTTCTGCGGTTTTAATTTGTTCTGCCGCTTTTTTTGCAAGAAAATCTTTTCCTAACCCTGCCGTTAAAATAGGCACTTTTGTTAACGCCGCTTTTTTAACATAGCTGTAGACTTGGCTTAAGCCTTCCGCTATTTGCTGAATCTGTTTTTCATAGATGTACTGCGCTATTTGGTAGAGTTCTTTTTCAGTTAACATTTCCCGATCTGCGCATACGAGTCGGGCAAGACGCGTAAGGGCTTCTCTACAGGTAACGCCTTTACCATCCGCTGTCTCACAGGTATACTGCTCCTCCGTTATATTGCCTAAAACCCGGTGTACATCCGCACTTAGGGCAAATAGCTCTGAGGAAACCCTACAAACCGCGCCTTTAACGGGAACCGTTTGAACTATAGCGGCTAAATTTGTACGCAAACATCCCGTATAGACAAGTTCTCCGCAGACAAGCTTATCAAGATCCGTCTTACTCTGCGCATCCACTTTACCATTAATTATCGGTATAATACTAGTGCTAGTGCTGCCAACATCAACAATTAGACCGTTCTCAAAATACTGCGAAACAAGCCAACCAGTCGCCGCCCAATTAGCCGCCGCAGCACCCAACGGTTCCAATAATGCCTCTCTAAGCGGCAATACTTTTACATCTGTACTTAAAACGTAAATAGGCAAATCAGAAAACACTTCCCTAACACAACCTAAAACATGCAAAACACCCTCACGCTTAGTCTTATAAACATCCGCTAACTCCGCAGTTATAGTAACACCAACCACGTCCAAACGGGCATCTGCACGTTTTCTTATCTTCTGCAAAACATGCACAAGGTTTTGCGGATTTTTCCAAACTGGAAAATACTCAACTAAAACCCTGACATCACCTATCACACCCTCCTGCGCTTGAACATACGCCGCCTTAGTATTAGCCCCCCCTATATCCAAACCCAAAACATTAACCAAACAACTCACACCTCCCTACACAAATCCAAAACCCGACCTTTAACATCCTCTAATCGACAGCAAGCCTCCTCATATGAAACACCTTCAACAGAGAGCAGAGCACAACCTTTTTTACTATCCACTATAGGAAACGGAGGAGACACCATCTCAGACATTTTACACAACTCATATAAAACGTCCATATCCACTTTAGGCGTTTCAATTTTAGAAAAACATGAATAACCCAAAAAAGCCACATTAGACGGCAAAACATTCCGAAGAGCAGCATCTAATATAGCACTAGCAAAATTGAAACCTGTCACACGACTAAGCCCAACAAAAGACGTAGTCAACCTGGGATTAACATCCACCACAACAGGACCCGCATCCGTTAAAACCAAATCCACACCCACATACCCCCTCAAACCAGAAAAACAACCAACAACAGCCCCAGCCACCTTAAAAACCTCGCTCATTTTCTCACTATAAAAAGGCACAGAACCACCCATATAACATGAAACACCATCAGGCCCCAAAAGAACAACATTTTGCCTATTAAGACTAACCGCCACAGATTTACTCTCAGTACAGAGCAAACTAACACTTACATGCTCACCTACAAGATACTCCTGCACCATAAACATCTCACTACCCAACTCATTAACAACACGCCCAACCGCCCCCACAACCTGTGATGGCTCATCTACAAGACTTAAACCACTACAACCCACACCATCAACAGGCTTAAAAACAACAGGAAACCCAAAACAATCCATAAAACCCGCATCTCTATATTGTGCAACACTCACCTCAACAGTTTTAGGCGTCCTCAAACCTTTACTCTTCAACATTTTATACAAACCAACTTTATCCGAAACAGCACGTATAGCCTCTGGACAACTATTTAACAAAGGCACCCCCTGCTGCTCTACAAACCTAACAAGCTCCGACAAAACTCCACCCGTTTCAGGAGCAATCACATAAACAGCATCAACAGACGAACAAGCCTTAAGAATAGCCTGCTGAGCATCTTTAAAACTAAAAATAGGCACAATACAATCAGCCTCAACAGGAAAATTATGCAAAACTAACTCTTCAGCAGCAACAACAGTTACCTCATGACCAGCTAGCTTCAAACCTGCTACACACGAACGCAACATACCAAAACCTTCAGCTAAAATACCCGGCGAAACAGCCCCCTCAGCAAAACCTCCCCCACACGCATGCTCATAGACTAAAACATTCAAACAAATCACAAACAACCATAAACAAAGAAAAATTAAACCTTTTTCTCCACACTACCACACTCAGAAGATTCCTTACACCTTAAACTCTTACAATACTTCCAAAGCACAACTTGGGCAATATTTTACTTGACATTATCAACAAGGAAAAATGTCGTATTGCTACTCCAAATATCCCATGTCGTTAACTCTGAAATATAGTCGCAACTACTGTAAATACTGGGTAATCCATACATAGACCAAGTGCTCCCAGAGTATAACAAATTATTCAGTAACACCTTACATCACCAACAAGAAATTATTCACTCAATCCAGCTACATAGAATATACTTGGTGTATTCGTCAAGAAAATGAATAATTACTTACTAAAATGTAGTCCAAATCAAAGAGGCTGAAAACATCGAAATGTCAGACTGCGCAATAACCTGACAAAATTCGCCAAGACCACAACACATAGCGGTACAGAATTAAATGTACACTATACATAGTGTTTGATA
>WRGM01000066.1 GCA_009787175.1 Candidatus Bathycorpusculum fermentans
TAGAGCTTGTTGATAAACTATCTTTAGACTTAACAGAAGGCGGCTTATCCTTTCATCTTAAAGCAATGGGTCTGACTTTTAAAAAAAGACGCTCCATGCAAACCAGCAAAAACGAGACGATGTAATCAAAGAGCGTGCAGACTGGCAGAATTTGCAAAAAACTCTGGAAATTGGGCAACTGGTTTTTCTTGATGAAGCTAGTATCAACTGTGCCATGACACGTCTACGCGGTTGGGGTGAAAAACACGCGAGGGTAGAGGATTACGTGCCTGATGCGCGTTTTGAGCGTACTTCCATACTTGCTACTGTGCGCCTCTTAGGTGTAAATGCGCCCATAACGTTTAAAGGGACGCTAAATGGTGATGTTTTTGCTCTTTACGTTAAGTATGTGTTGGCTCCTACTTTGAATGCGGGGGATGTGGTGTTTTTGGATAATTTGTCTTCGCACAAGGTTTCGGGGGTATTTGATCCTGTTTGTGAGCGGGGTGTGTATGTTTGGTTTTTGCCCAAATATTCGCCTGACTTGAATCCGATTGAGCTTATGTGGTCAAAGGTAAAATCTGTTTTGAGAAAGCTCAAAGCCAAAACTTTTGAAGAGCTGCAAAAAGCACTAAAGATCGCCTTTAGTGAAATTACTCTTAACGATATTAAAAACTGGTACAAACACGACGGATATAAGACAATGTAAATTTAAGTTGCTATACAGTAATTCAACAGTATAATAACAGAGCACATACCAAAAAGCCATGATCTTTAAAAGATTGTATATATATGTTAACTGTGTTAATGTACAGTAATTCAGATATCTTAGGGTTGGGCGTATGGACGATAAAAATATCAAGCTCTTTGAAAATAAGCGTGTTCGCACCGCATGGGATGAGGAAAAAGAGGAAGGGTTTGTCTCTATTGTTGATGTTGTTGGTGTGTTGACTGACCAACCTACACATGATGGGGGCACGGAAATATTGGAACGTCTTAAAGGTACATCTTAAAAACGAGGGAATCCAACTGACTACAAATTGTAATCAGTTGAAAATGTAATTGAGTATAAAGTTGTTAAAAAGAGCAAAGTCAAAGATGAGGAAAGTAGAGACACATGAATGACAAGTTTCGTTTGGGCGTTTTTAATACTCAGCCGCCTCAGTGTTATACGGGTGGTGTTGAGAGGCGTATTAAGGAGGTTACGCATCGTCTTGCGAGTCAGGTGGATATTACAGTTTTTAGTGGTACAAAAGCAGGTTTTAAAGCTTTGACTATTGTAAATGGGGTAAATATTGTGCCTCTTTGTTCTACGGATAGAAAGTATCCCTTAGATTCTTGGACTTTTAATAGGTCGGCGGCTAGGACTTTTTTTGATGTGGATATTTATGAGGCTCATAATGATAGTGGTTATGGGCTTTTTACGTCTTTAAGGCGGCGGGGTGTGAAGGAGCCGTGTATACATACTATACATGGTGTGTTAGCAGAGGAGGTTAATCAGGCAAAACTGACGGGTTATGCATCTTTTCAGGGTAGAGTAGTTAATTATTTCATGGATTATCTTGCGCGTGTAGAGAAGAAGACGGCTATGGAGGCAGATCTTATTGTTACTATTAGTGAGTATTCTTTTGAAAAAATTCAAATGCTTTATGATATTGCGCCTGAGAAAATACGTATAGTGTCTAATGGTGTTGATACGGAGAAATATAGTCCTAAGGAGAATCAGGCAGAGCTTAAACGGGGATTTGGTTTAAGGGAAGGCTCGCCGGTAGTTCTTTTTGTTGGTAACTTGATACCTCGCAAAGGTTTAATGTATTTAATTGAAGCGGCGCAGCGGGTGGTTAAGACATATCTGGATACACAGTTTATTATTGTCGGTGATGGTCCGTTAAGGGTTCAGTTAATAGACAAGTTGATTGATGTTAACTTGTTAGGTAATTTTACTTTTATGAGCGGGTTAACGGATGATGAACTTGCTGCAATGTATGGGTGCTCTGATGTTTTTGTTTTGCCATCAATTCAAGAAGGTCAAGGTATTGTACTGCTTGAGGCGTTATCTTCAGGAAAACCTGTTGTAGCTTTTGATATTGGTGGCGTTAATGAAGTGGTTATAAATGGTGAAACGGGTTTGTTAGCTAGAAATAGAAATAGTGAAGAGTTAGCGGAGGCGTTGTTGAGGCTTTTGGGTAATTTTGAGTTACGACAACGACTAGGTCTTGCTGGACGACGGGTTATTGAAGACAATTTCACATGGGATATCTGCGCTCGAAAAATGCTCAAAGTCTACACTGAAGCATTAGAGGGCAGGTCATAATTATGTATGTTGACGGCTTTTAGGAGGCGTTTGAGGTCAGTATCGTTTATCCATTCAGTTTTTAAGTATTGGCAGATATATTTCTCTGTTAATCCTATGCGTTTTGCTTCTTGAACGGTATATCTGTAGGCTTCGATTTCTGTTGGTCTATCTACATATTTGTAGTTTTTGTCAAAGAGTTCTTGGCCATTCATAAATTGTTTTACATGGAAGAGTTCATGTATTAGGTCGAGGTAGATGTCAATTTTGTTGCCGTTTTTAATATAATTTTTACTTATTACAATATGGCCATCAGTGCTGTCGATATGCATGTAACCATTTATAAAGCTAAATTCAACATTTATGTTGCGTAAAATTTCAGTGGTTTTTTCTCCAAAAATTTTTTTGACAGCCTCTATTTCATCAAAGCCCGTAAAATATGCTAAAAAGCGGTCACTTATACCGTCAACAGTTATCTCATCAACAGCTGTAAAGAGTTCAGAGAGCCGTTGGAGAATTTTAGTCATTAAAGAGTCTACATGAAACATAACCTGTTGCTCCTACATGTACTCTGAGAGGTGTTCAATCCACATGCCTCTATTATTAATTAAATCATTAAAGTCCTTAATGCAACCCATGCTGGCATCTATATTTTGCCTGATGGGATTTCGCCACATGCCATCGGGCACTAGATTAAATTGTAAAGGCACATGACATTCTAGACCAAACTTTTCAGTTACCTCTGGAAGTAGAAGACCATTGCTACAGTTTTTATGTGTCAAAATATAGGTCTGTAAAAGATTAGAAGCCGCAAAAACACCCACGCCATGCCATAACGCGGCGTCTTCAGGAGAAGCTAGAGCATATAAGAAAAACTGTGGAGACGCCGGAGTTTCGGCATAATTATAATCCGCAAACTCTTCACCAGTCACAGTGAAATTATCAGAACACTGAGCTATAGACACATTTTTCTGATCAGCATCATTGGGATAAAGTCGTGTAGATTTGTATTTTACATTAACATCTACCAGTTTATCATCATTAAAATGCAGTTTACCATGAGCAGCACGCTTTGATCCATACCCCTTTTTTGAGTGAGGCACCGCAAGCAACGTAGTCCGTTTAGAAATACTTCGTCCCATACAATTATATGCCTGCTCAATAGACTGCCGACTCTTATGTACACTACTTATAATATAATGAAGCAAATCACCCTTTCCCTCAACCTCAAGCGTAGACAAAGGCATACGTAGCGCATAAAGAGAAAGATTCATACCCAAAATACTAGATAACTCTTCAAGCTGCCTAAATTTAACAGCATCCACAAAATCCATATAATTATCATAACGTGATAACTCTTCAGAAATAAAATCAGCCTCAGCCTTAGAAATCAAAAAATCTTCATACGCCTCCACAAACGCCTTATCAACTCTAAGCTGCCCCGTTCGAATATTAGCCACAGGAAAAGCACTCTGCCCACTATCAACAAGTGACTGCCGCAGAGGATTAATAGAATACCTATCAGCTTCCACATCATCAGTATTAAGCAAAAACGGCAAAACATAACCACTAGGAGACCCTTTAAGAGTCTCACAAAGTTTAGCACAATCAATATTTGCTATATCACGTGCTCCTGTTTCGAGACAATAATTCGCACACACCTGAAGCAAACGTATACCAATAATACCTTGAATCTCCTCAACAGTCAACTGAGGATTCGAATACTCAACAGAACCCCGCAAATAAAAATGTCCCCCATCAAAAGTAACACAAACCTTCCGCCCATTTACAAACTGAAAAAATGATACCCTACGACAATCCCCCACCTCCCTATGACACACAACACGATCAACTAAAGCATTAACAGCCACCATAGACTTAGCCAAAAAAGCCTCAACTAAACGGTAACAATAATCAGACATACAACCTACCCACGCTCCAAAGATTCAACAAGACATACACCATCTTGAAGTCTTGACCCCCCTAAAAACATTCGCGACAAAGAAAAACTTTTCCTAAAACCTACCCTTAACAAAAACGCTTCAAGCACCACCTGATTAGGAGACAAATAAAGCACCACAGACCTACCTACTAACCTCTGAAACATTACCCCCAAAAGCTCAAACGCCACACCAGACAAGTCAGGACGACAAACCAACGGCCCAACCTCCACTATACGCCCATGATCCTTAGATATAACATAACCAACCATATCATTACCAACAAATGCGACATAACATAAACTAGATTTCTCCTGCAACAAACTTTTCAACAACCTAGACCTATCAGCACCAAAAAACTCACTATCAAAACAAGCCAACAGAGAAAAATCAAAATGAGCACCAAACTGTTCAACCTTAAATAAAGAAGAAGAACAACAAGGGATAGCTTGCACATTACTATTATTCATAACATTTAAAGATACATCAGCCGCGTTATCATCAATTTTAAACCCAAATTTACTATAATACCCTTCAAGATGAGGATAAGCATATAACCCAATAGTCTGCACACCTCTACTCCTCAAATAATTAACAGCATACTCCAACAACAAACGCCCAGCACCCTGCCTTCGATACTCCGGTTTAACAACAAAATTTCCAAACCAACCAACCTCACCAAAACTTACACACGTCGCTATCCCCACAGGAATAACCCCATTAAATAGTACTAAACATCCATTAGGCTCAAGAAAATGATTGGACTCAAAATCCGTCACAGCCATATTCCAATCCATAGTGTTAGCTAAACTAACCGCAAATTCATAATCCCGCGTAGACATGACTTTAACTTGAAACATAACAAAATATATACCACTTTTGACAAATAAGGGTTTAGAACAAACATGTTTGAAGCGTTCTACTAAAGCATGTCACAAAAAATTTAGAGAGTGTTCACGTATAGATATATGAGTGGTTTTTGGTGGTGTCCTAAGTTAAGTGAAATGGTAGGTCTCTTTTGAAGAACCAAAAGTTTATGATCAAACCGATGACTATTTTGTGCAT
>WRGM01000067.1 GCA_009787175.1 Candidatus Bathycorpusculum fermentans
CTCAATATGTGGGATACCCAATAAATATGTGCGCCTACTTATCGAATGTACCACTCACTATACCAAAAATTTTTAGCCTGATGACATTGCCTGTACCACTACGTATCAACGTGATATCTTTGTTAACAGGAATAATAAGTGACCCTGTAAGAGTAATATCTCCACCAAGAGCAATAACTATTGGACTAACAGCACCACTAACAGCATTTTTCAATTCAGCCTCACTACTAACCACCTTATCAGGAGCCCCAGATACAAAGAAGGAAAAATCATAAAATGCAGAACCAAAACAAGAAAAAAGCAACACAAACATAAGCAATAAAGAAGCTAATGAAAAAAAATGTACCTCTACGAGAGAATTTATGTAAATTTAGCCTATAGTGGGGAAATTTAAAGCGATACAATTCATATTAACAGACACACCAATTTTAGCTATAAGAACAGCAGAAAGATAAACTTACTATATTACAGCCAATATTAAGAATAAAAGAAACTAGAAGGCTTTTTGTAAATAAGAAGCACAAATTTTTGCTGTTAAACCATTTTTATGACAAGGGCGTCTTTAAAAAGTGGGTAAAGGTTGTTAGCCTTTAGGTTTTTGATTTATCTGCTGATCCTGTAGGTAAGCCAGGGGGTAAATCAGGGAAACTAGCGTTGACCTTTTGTTCGGCAACTATGGATGCCTCAGAGAGTATTTTAGCAGCATCTTCGCTTACTGCATCAAAGTTAAGAGACATACCGCTTCCTGTTCCTGCTTCCATCATTAAGCCGCTAAGTAGATCACCAATTTCGCCAAGCTCATTTTCTGCCGCTGGCAAAATGCCGCCTAAACCACCGTTTACACTGCGAAGTACGCCAATGCATGGACCGAGCATAGCTACTATGTCGCCTAATTCACTTGCAGTTTTTATCCTTAAGCTTATTTGGTCAAGTGCAAGACGTGCATTCATAATTAATTTTGACATTTTACGGATCTCAGCTAATTCAGTCGCATACATGTTGGCATGTGCCATGTCATGTTGTTGATAAGCGTCTACAAGTTTTTTAAATAATGCATTATCTTTTTGAGTAAAACGCTCACTAGTCTGCTCTAAACGATTAACTTGTACATCAAGCTGTCTAGCTGCCATAGCTAACCTTCGCTTTAAGGGTTCTTGCGGTTTAACTTTTTGATTTACTGTATCTATAAGAGAGGTCTCATCTCTTTTATATTCCCATTTCTTTGCGAAACGTTCAGACATTATAAATTTCCTCTAATATAATTAATGTACTATAAAGAGATACTTAACGTTTGTTAACATGCAGATATATACGTCAAAAAAAGTTTGAGCAAAAACAACATATTTCACAGCAAAAAAATCAGCTCTTAAAAAATAAGGATGATAAGAAATAAATTACATCTAACATATACTACTACAGGGTGTAGAAGCATAAACGATTTCCCCGTTTTAACATTTAAAATTGGAACAGGACAAACCAAAAACGACCGCGTATGGCTTACAAAGAAAAAAGACTACTACGAAAAAACCTGGAAAAAAAGCGGTCAAAAAATACTACAAAAAATAGAAGACACATGCGGAGACACCTTCACAGACCCCTCCAAAGAAAAAGGCATACAAATAATACTCTACAAAAAAACAGCCCAAACCCGCTATGGCAACCTAAAAGAAAACAACCCCTTAGAAATCAGCTTATACCTCTCAAAAACAGACAACACTAACACAGCAAAAGAACTACTAATACGCATGTTAGTACACTCGTTTATCTGGCAACAATACGAATACCGCTTCCGCAACCGTGAACAAACGCTCTTCGAAGACATCCTAGCAGATGAATACATAGCCGCCATAGCCACTTTTACAGTGTTAGGACGAAAACTTGGACGAGCAAACTGTGCTAAAGCATTAGAACAAGCTGTTGAAGGAACAGTATACAGACTATCTCAGAAACAAACACAAAACAAACTTGTAGATTTACTATATAACTTCTTTCAAGAAGAAAAAACCAAAACCAAAAAAAGCCAAAACCTCTTAGAAAAAAGAGAAGAACTAATACAAAAACTACTAACATTTCTACCTAAAACCATAGAAACAGACTTTTAGAAATATAAAAAACGTAAAACCTAATTTACGGACTGACTACCGTGAGACTACTACAGAACAAAATAGGTAGTACAAGATTTCCAGAATTGGTGGACCGAGCGGGATTTGAACCCGCGACTTCCGCGTTGCGAACGCGGCGATCATACCACTGATCTACCGGCCCGGTGTTTCACAGAAAAAATGTTTCTTAACTTTTAGAGCTTTCGGTATACCTTGCAGGATATATAGTTATAATAGAAGCATTTGTGGCTGTAAATTAAGTGGGTTAATTGAGCTGTAAAGTAGAGTGATGTTTGATTTAGAGTTAATAGATACCGATAGGCTAATTATGTTAGAGTTGTTAGTTTTGTTAAATGTCAGCGAAATCGTATAAACGTGGTTATCCTGTTGCGGTGCTTGTAGGTTTAGAACAGTCTCAAGCGGCGATATGGAAAATTTACAGTAAAGTTGCTAAACCTGATGCTAATATTTGTCTTAGCGGCTCACGGGCTGATGCTAAGGCGCTTTATAGTTTTTATGAAGCTATAATTGATAGGCTTCGTCCAGTTTTAAAGGAGGGTGTAAAGAGTGTACTGGTAGCGTCGCCTCAAAAGACTAGTTATCGTCAAGACTTTTTAGATCATGTGAAGGGTCATCATCAGTGGCTTTTTCAGGGCGCTAATAGGGCTACTTTTAGGCAGATTGTAGGTTCTGCGGTTACTCAGACACAGGTTAGTAGTATTACATGTTTAGAAGAGTTTAAGCAGTCTATAAGTGATAGTACTTTTGAAGAGGCAGAAAATATTATGAAGCTTTTTGAGAAACAGTTAAACTCTGCGGATAGACTAGTTCTTTTTTCACTTGAGGAAGCAGAAAGCGCCATATATAATCCGGAAATACATGGAACTGTTAAGCCGGAGTATTTATTGTTAACAGATAGTTATCTTGCGGGGGATAAGCGGAAGGCTCGTGTAAATAGGCTTATGCAGATTGCGCAAAATAAAAAGATAAAGACACGTGTTGTAAGTAAAGAGTCTCCTGCGGGTGTACGGTTAAATCAGTTTGGCGGCTTAGTAGTCTGTTTAGTAAAGTAACCCTGCATTTTTCAGAACTTTAAGAGATATTTTTCCTAAGTGCAACGATGTAGCAGTTAAGACACCTAAAACAGTTAGCTCCTTAAGCAGCAGTAGGTCATCAATACTTCGAATGCCTCCGCCAACATAAAAACAGTTAGTATGTAACGTTGCTACTGAAGCTTTTTTTATTAGGTCCATATTTATGCCTTCACTGCTGCCAACGCGGTTTAAATCTAGCAGTATAAACTCAGATATACCCATAGCGCTAAAGAGTTCAAGAAGCTCAAATATGTCATCTGTTAAACCATCAAACGCAGTGGGGAGTAGGACTTTACCGTTTTTCATATCAAAGCTAATAATTAACTTATCCGCGCCCACCTGTTTAACAGCTTCTTTTAGAAATACCATGCTCTGAAGAGTTTCAGTGCCTACAATAACCTTTGAAACACCATATTTTAGAAGACTTTTCACTGTTTGAATATTAGCAGCTCCAGCGTCAACTATAAGATTAAGACCTATCTGGGAAATATTGCTATAAAGCTTGAAAGAGGGCGTTTTCCCCGCTATAGCGTCAAGGTCAGCTAGATAAAGTGTAGAAAAACCCTGCCGCTTAAAAACTGCCGCCACCTCAAAGGGGTCAATAGAAGTAGTAAGACAGCTTTGCAAAGGTTTATACTCAACCCTATTACCCCTAACCGCATGCACCACCACGCCATTTAAAACGTCAATTACAGGAATAACCTTCAAACCAGCTGCCCAAAGGACAAATAATAAGGTCACATAAAAAAAGATACAGGTCAATAGCAAAACTTAAAACCACAAAAACAGGGTTTTCTACAGACTAAAAGTGAAGTTATTAATCAGCCCCCAAAACACAAAAGAAGCCATAGAAGCCATAGCAGGCGGAGCCGACATCATAGATGTAAAGAATCCTAAAGAAGGCCCATTAGGCGCAAATTTTCCATGGATTATAAAAGAAATTAAACAACTCATACCCGACAATATTGAACTAAGCTGCACCTTAGGTGAAGCACCAAATTTACCCGGCTCAATGACCCTAGCAGCTTACGGCGCAGCCTCACTTAACGTTGACTACATTAAAGTTGGACTAAATGGCATACAGACAATTCAAAAGGCGGCAGATTTACTTGAAAAGATTATTCATGCAGTAAAAATGTGTAACTCTAAAGCTAGAATAGTTGTAGCAGGTTACGGCGACTACCTTAGAGCAGGTTCTATTGAACCACAACATGTTATACAAGCCGCGTTTGCTACAAAAGCGGATATAGTTATGCTAGATACAGCAATAAAAGACGGAAAAAACCTTTTTGCCTTCCAAACACCTCAACAACTTGAAACATTCATCAAAAATGCACATAAACACAGCTTAAGTGTCGCATTAGCAGGTTCACTCCAAATCCAAGATTTGCCTGTCATAAAAAAAGTAGGAACAGACATTGTTGGACTACGCAGAGCAGCCTGCCAAAACAACAACCGCAACACCGGATACATCACACGCGAACGCGTAAAAGAACTCACAGAAATCATCAAACAAAAATAGACAAGTCAACATTCATATCCAAAAACATTTTCATTTTTCACTATTTTTACGATACACAAATATTGTAACTGCGTTAAGCGCAAGTGTAACTACAAGAAGCACCAAAGACACGTCTGCTAAGCCACTATAAAAATCCATAAGGCTGTACCAACCTTCTACATCTACGAGATGGTTAGTGAAGTAAAGTTGCATACATAAAACTATAGCACAAATACTTACACTCAATATAGACCAAACCATCCAGTTTTTGTTCTTAGCCTTATTAGTTATTGCAAGATTTATAATAGGAAGTAACCATGCGACCAAACCAAGTAAAAGACCACACCAAAGCAACAGATTATAACCCATAAATTACACCCCAACTAACAATATTATGAAATATGGCAATATTTAACTGGTTTGTTTCTATTCATGACCGCCTTATAAATGAAGTATAGATAGTTTTGAAACATTAGAAGTAAAAAGTACAGTAACAGCTTAATGCTTCATTTGGCTATATGACTATTAACTATTCAAGGAATCGATGTTCGAAAAACAAATAGTTCCACACATATTTTTACGCTAAAAATTTGTGGTTACATCAGACTGCGTAAAATCGCTAAAAAATTTTTATCAAACACTATGTATAGTGTACATTTAATTCTGTACCGCTATGTGTTGTGGTCTTGGCGAATTTTGTCAGGTT
>WRGM01000068.1 GCA_009787175.1 Candidatus Bathycorpusculum fermentans
AAGGGAAACTAGAAACAAAAAAGGGAAACTAGAAACAAAAAAGGGAAACTAGAAACAAAAAAGGGAAACTAGAAACAAAAAAGGGAAACCACAACCACCCATTAACCACACATCACCACATCAATTCTAAAAAACTAACCCTACCAACAAACACACATATGCGCAATCATTTTTTTCCAAACCAAATACCCAGCAAAGCACCCAAACCCAACCAGCAACCAACCAGTTCCACAGAAGCACAAACAAACAAATAACAAATCAAACAACAATAGGAGATAAAAACCATATGTGCAAACAAAATTTTCCAAACCAAACCCCAACTAAAAAACCCTCAACAAAAAAGAAAAACCAAATCCCAACACGACAATAAACACATGCTTACCCGACCCCTCAATGGTCGTTGACAAAAATAATTAAGGAGGACAGCGTATGAGATTAGATGACATTGAAAAAAGACTAGACCTAGCATTTGACATGCGAACCGAAGAACTTGAACTCATAACCCCCCACCTCATAGGCGCACCCGGCGTAGGCAAATCCACCATAGTAAAAGAATACGCCAAACAAAAAGCCAAACAACTACAAAAACAATTCACAGACTACGACACCCTAAACCCCCAAGACATCAAACAAATAACCCAAACCCCCGACAAATACTACATATTTGCAGACAAACGACTCACATCATTAGATCCCATTGATTTTTCTGGCCTGCCCAAAGTAACAAACGACACCCAATATGTAATGTTTTTACCCTTAGCCCTAGCAAAACTACTAAACCAAACAGCCGGACTGCTCTTCCTTGACGAGTTCCTAAACGAAAACCGACCAAACATGCTCAGCGCATCCTTCAGAATCGTACGAGACTACAAAATCGGCGATATCGCACTAAACCGACAAGTTCTAGTCGTTGCAGCCTCCAACAGCGCAGAACACAGCAGCCTCGCAAACAGCATACCCAAACCCCTAAGAGACCGATTCGACTTCATAGAAACCCAAGCCCCAACCATAGAAAACTGGACCACCTGGATGGACAACAAGTACGGCCCAACAAACTGGGACCACAACATCCTAGCCTACCTACTATGGAAACCAAGCGACTTCCTAACAAACACCACCGACACAATGGAAGATAACGGGTTTGAACCCCCAGCCACACCAAGAGGATGGACCTATACCAGCTTAGCCTTCGCCAAAACCCAAGATCCCCAACTACGCGCAAGCATAGCCAAAGGCAAACTAGGCAAAGTAGGCGAAACCCTCATAGCATTTTTAGCAAACAAAGTTCCCGCCTTCAACGAACTAGCCACAACACCCCAAATTATAAAAGACTACAATATTGAACAAAAATATCTAGTCGCCCTAACAATCGCCGAAGCCATAACCCACACCCAAACAAACATGTCAAAAGCCAAAAAAATCATAGAATACATCTCAGAAAAAGACGACCGCGAAACAATCTCCGCCCTATTTGCCTTCCTCCAAAAACAACAACGACAACAACTATACCTAACCATAAAAGACAACCCCACAATACTTAACGCCCTCCAACAAACCGGCCAAGCCCTCCTCTAAAAACAAACAACAACAAAAAAGAAGAGGAAAAAAGATGGAAGAAAAAATACAATTCAGCACAGTTTCACTCTTGAAGATAAACACTTGTCCTTACAAACGCCTCGACCCAACCCACTATTTACCCATCCACCAAACGTGGGAATGCAAACACCAAACCAAACACCAAACCAAACAAGCAATCATTAACGCATGGCTTAAAAACAAAATCAACACAAAACAATTTCTCTTAGCCTACCAAACACACAACATCAACAAAAAAACACCAAAAAAAGAAGAAGAGGAAGGTGATTCAAGTTGAGTATTATTGAGGGTTTGAAGCGTGAACTTTTGGATGTTCGGATTTTTTGTGGACGATATTTTCCCTTTATCGTCATACCTCTAAGTTACGCAAGAATCATTGTTTCCACACAAATACCTACTGCCGCAGTGGATGAAGCAGGCCAAATAATTATTAATCCTGATTGGTGGAACACCTTAACTAAAGAATCCAAACGATTCGTAACAATCCACGAATGCCTACACCTAGTCCTTTGCCACCCTTTTCGAGCACAAAAATTCAACCCTACAGCCTACAACATCGCGGCAGACGGCAAAACCAACCATGCCATAACCCAAACAAAAATAGAGGGCATCACCTTCAAAATCAACGAACACATAACCCTACACAAACTCGCCACCCTCACCAAACTACCCATCGAAACCCTACAAAAAATGAGCACCGAAGAAATAACCCACACCCTCCAACAACAACAGCAGCAGCAACAACAGCAGCAGCATTTTACTCAACCCTTTGATTCAAATTCAATCTCAGTCCCGAATGGGGATTGGCATAGTTTAAGTGATGGTTCGGGGTTTGGGTCTGATTTGGTTAAGGGTCAATTTACAGGCGAAATTATACAACAGGGTGATTCTACAATTTTCAATGTGACCTCTTCTGCGTCTTTGTCTTCAGATAAGCTTTTATCAAATTGGCGACAGCTCTGCGAGAAAGCAAAAGCATTTGCGCTGCAAGCGGGAACATTGCCTGCATCGCTTGAGTTATTGGTCTTGGATGTTTTAGAAGTTAAACCACCCTGGCAAACCATGATGCGTTTTGGTCTGCGGCATGGCTCAATTTTTGACTCCAGCTTTGCCTATCCCAACCGCCGAAACGATACTCTACCAGGATCAGTAGGTTACTTGGGTACGATCTGGCTTCTGGTGGATAGACACATAGTTACAGACTGTTTGTCCCACATACAAGCGGAAGTATCAGACAAGACGTACTCACACACTTTATGGGCATAGCAAAACATGAAGCAAAAAACGCTTCTCTACGAGTCATAGCTTGGGACGCAAAAAATTATGATGTACTGCGTGCGGAGCGGCCAAGTGAGGTTGCACGTAAAATAGCTTCAAAACTCAAAGGCGGCGGAGGTACAATGTGCCTTCCAGTATTACAACAAGTCTACAAACTGATGGGATCTGGTGATGCAGTAATTATGCTAACCGATGGAGACATTTTTGATACAGAAAAGAAAGAAACCCAACATTTGTTTGCCAAAGTTGCAAGTAAAGCAGGTTTTTCCCTAATCGGTTACACCAAAACGCCCCTCCAAGTACCCGGCTTTAACAACGTCCACATAAACCTCTAACCACACAAACACAACCTCTTTTTTGGGTTCATAACCCCGTTTTGTAAAATCATGTTCAGCAGCGAAAACTCTGCACTTCTTCTGCTTTCCAAAAAGAAGCAGGAAAAGGCTTAAAAAAGTAAGGTGAATCAGTATGAAAAAAGATAAAATAAATAACCAAATTAAAATATCAACCACAAAGAAACAGTTTAACAACATCATTAAAAGTTTTATCCAACCAGTTCAAAAACACAATTTTAACAAAAACAAGGAAGTGAAAACTTGCGATAAAATACCCCCGCTGTTTTATGTCTTCAAGTTTAGACCCAGCAGCCACAGTGAAGAGTACAGCATCATTGCAAATTATCCCTCAAAACAGCAAGCAACCCAAGCACAGAAAACCGTAGAGCAACTCTTAGAGGATATGGCAAAGAACCCCAGCAACTATAAGGTTGATTGGTCTCCTGATGAAGCAGAACTCTTAACGTGGGACGATAAGGTTTCCTTTAGAGTCTACACTGCAGGCTACCTTGAAAACATTGAAACCGCCCTACAAGAAAAAGCTAAACCTTCAACCATAAACTACCACGTCAACTACCAAGAACTAACCATTTCTGTTAAACTTCCAAAAAATCTAACGCTTCAAGCAGCAAGCTTAGTACTCGACCGTGAGCAAGTAAAAGCCATAGAGTGGCTTAACAATAATATCGGAAGTCCAAAAATAACCCAGACCAAAGACAGCGAAACATATGTATGGGTCTATGATGGTGATGAACTCTACCGAGACGGCTATCTCTACTTAAATTTTGATTTTGCGGTAGATGAAAAAGACAACTGGCTAGTCGAAAATCATAGCGGGTGAAAGAGTTGAGAGCTATTTCTACACCAGAGGGAACCTTTCTCTATGAACGCACCACTGGCACATGCTTATTTACTAACACAAAAAAATCAAACACATGGCAAAAACCTCTACACGCACAAATCGCACTAACTCAACAATGCAACCTCCAATGCTGGCACTGCTACGCCACCTCAACAACCCCAACAACCAACACGGATATGTTTTCTTTGTTGACAACAAGCAATAGCGGGAACGGTTGTTCTGAGTGGCCAGTTAATCGCTTGAAACGTTTAATTCAGTATTTAGATAAATGGGGCATCTTTGGCATCGCATTTGGCGGCGGCGAACCCTTCATGTATAACCACCTGCAGGAAATAACCAAATACACTTGGATGCAAACGGGTCTTGATTTGTCAATAACAACCAATGGCTACGCAGCTAAAGAAAAACAAATACAGGCTCTTGAGGACTATGTTAGCGAAATAAGAGTAAGCATACGACACTTAAAGGACTGCAAACAGCTTGCCAAATTTCTCAACAGACACTTTGAAGTGGGCATCAACCTGCTTCTACATCACGGAAATGGCCTTATTCTTGAAAGTATAATTGAAACATGTAGGGGTTTGGGTGTTACGGATTTCTTGGTAAATTCGTTTGTGCCTGCGGGTCGAGGAGTAAACTTTGCCAATAGAATACCCCTCAAAGAAGATTATGCTGTGTTTGCAGAGCTTGTAAACAAGCACGATCGAGATGGTTTAACGTTTAAGGTTAGCGGTAGACTAGCCACCAATCTAAAGCCTCACATCACTAAACAGTCTGGTTGCCAGTTTGTGCCCTTTCAAGAAGAAAAAAACGGTAGAATAATTGCCATAACCACGGACGGTAAACTTAAACCCTCGAGCCTATCCGTTGAAGCATACCCCTTCAAACACGAAGGGCAAATAGCTACAATCTATCGTCAAAAAATTGCGTTTTAACATCCAAACTCTCGTGGTTATAGCCTAAGGCTAACATGACACAAAAAAAATTGTTGGAGGTGAACTTGTGACAGTTAATGTTTCATGCACATTTAACTAACAAATTATCACATATTTGAAAGGCATTTCTGCAAAAGAGAAAACACAAACAAAACCTTGACCCTACCAAAACAACACAACACGACAACAGCAAAAATATAAAATAATAGCAATGGCAACAGACCAAAAGCGCAACACTTTACGGCTTAACCCTATTTCCCTGTTTTTTAATTAAACTTGTTTTAAACCTATTTTAAAATTGGGAGAGTTTTTACCGATAGGGAGATAAAGGTGATTGTGATAACCTTGTAACTAAGGTTACAGTTATGGTGATATGCAAAAAGTGTTTGTCTGAAAAAGTA
>WRGM01000069.1 GCA_009787175.1 Candidatus Bathycorpusculum fermentans
TTTGGTCTCTGTAAGGTGGTAAGTGTGTGAAAAATGATGAAGAAATACGTGACTTAACCATTAAAAAGAACCGTTAAAACCAAATAAAAACACAAAAAACCACTCATATATCTATACGTGAACACTCTCATAAAATTTTTTTTCTGTAGAAAAATTTTTTAACGCTTTTGTACGTATGTTACCTTTTGTAAATCTATATATGGTTTTAAATCTGCTAAAACAATAAAGTTGAAATGCAAGTTAGCTGTTTTGGCTTAAGATTTAGGTAGAGAGATATGCGGGACTCTATTTCTGTTAAGGGTGCAAGGGAGCATAATCTGAAAAATATTGATTTGGATTTGCCTAGGAATAAGTTGATAGTGGTAACGGGTTTGTCTGGTTCGGGTAAGTCTACTCTTGCTTTTGATACTATATATGCTGAGGGTCAGCGGCGTTATGTTGAGAGTTTAAGTGCGTATGCTAGGCAATTTTTAGGGTTAATGGATAAACCCGATGTGGACTCTATAGATGGTTTATCTCCGGCTATTAGTATTGAGCAGAAGAGCACTAGTAAAAATCCGCGTAGTACTGTGGGTACTGTTACAGAGATTTATGATTATCTGCGTTTACTCTTTGCCCGCATAGGTACACATCATTGTCCTAAATGTAATAGCAGTATACATCCTCAAAGTCCAGAGAACATTACAAGTCTAATTATGCAAGAAAAAAATAAGACCCTAATGTTTCTTGCACCCATTATACGCGGCATGAAGGGTACGCATGAGCAGGTTTTTGAAGATCTCAAAAAAGAAGGCTACACAAAAATACGTGTAGACCAAAAAATTTACGAAACAGAAACAGTAAAAGACGAGGTTAAACTGGTAAGATATGAAAAACACTGGATAGACATAGTTATCGATACCGTTACCATATCCGAGGATGAGCGCTCCCGAATAGCTGAAGCTGTTGAAAGCGCGTTAAAAGCGGGCAAGGGCACTATGATAATAATTGACGCCGAAAACGCTGCGTTAGTTGATAAGAAAAGAGAACTGGAAAGCTTTGAAGGCGCAACAACATATAGCACCTTTGGTGCATGTCCTAATCATCCAGAAATCATGTTTGAAAGCCTAGAACCCCGCATGTTTAGCTTCAACTCTCCCTGGGGAGCCTGCCCAACATGCCACGGTTTAGGTGAAATAACAGAGGTAACACCTGATAAAGTAATACCTAACAAACACCTCTCAATTATGGACGGCGGCTTAGTCGTATATGGCAAAATGGATCTCTCCTGGCGCGTTCAACAACTCGCCGCCGTAGGCAAAAAACACGGATTTGACGTTTTCACACCCCTCAAAGACTTTACAAAAAAACAATTACAAGTACTACTCTACGGCGATCAAGAACCAATAAATGGCAAATGGTCAAACGGCGCGCACATGTCACTGCATGAGGGCTGGGAGGGAGTAATACCGCAGACCATGCGCTTATACCGTCAAACAGGCAGTGACTGGCGTAAAGCAGATATAGAAAAATTTATGACCGCACGACCCTGCAACGGTTGCCAGGGTAAGCGTTTGCAGCCTATGGTTTTAGCGGTTCAAATTCAGGATAAGAGTATAATTGATGTAACGGATTTATCTATTGAAAAGGCTGGTGAATTTTTTAAAAATTTGCCTGAAAAATTAAACGAGAAAGATTTAACAATAGCTAAGCAGGTGCTAAAAGAGATTAACTCGCGTTTAGGTTTTCTAATTAACGTTGGCTTAGGTTATCTCTCGCTTTCACGTGCAGCTAAGACCCTCTCAGGAGGGGAGGCTCAGAGGATACGTCTTGCAACACAAATTGGTAGCAATCTTATGGGTGTTCTCTATATTCTTGATGAGCCAAGTATTGGGTTGCATCAGAGAGATAATGCCAAGTTAATTAGCACGCTACAACGTTTACGTGATTTAGGTAATACGCTTATAGTAGTTGAACATGACGAGGAGACCATGCGTAATGCCGATTATCTTATCGACATGGGTCCTGGAGCAGGTGTTCACGGCGGGTTTATTGTAGCAGAGGGAGCGCCTGAAAAAGTTATGAAAAATAAGCGTAGTTTAACAGGAAAATATCTCTCAGGAGAATTAGTCATTGAAGTTCCTAAAAACCGCCGAACCCCAATGGGCTATATAACTGTTAAGGGTGTGACAGAGAACAATCTAAAAAGCCTAAATGTAGATTTACCCATAGGCGTCTTATGCGGTATCACAGGTGTCTCAGGATCAGGCAAAAGCACATTAATGAACCTTACAGTCATACCCCAACTCCGCAAAATGTTTGGAGAATACGTAGACAAAGTGGGTAAACATGAACACATAGAAATCCCAGACATCATACGAAACGTTATAGTAATAGACCAAGACCCCATAGGACGCACTCCACGAAGTAATCCTGCAACTTATACAAAACTTTTCGATGAAATCCGCAAAATTTTCGCCGCAACAAAAGAAGCTAAAGCCAGAGGATACAAAGAAGGCCGATTCAGCTTCAACGTCAAAGGAGGCAGATGCGAAAACTGTCAAGGAGACGGCGTAATACGCATAGAAATGAACTTTTTACCCGATGTATACGTCCAATGCAGCGAATGCAAAGGTAAAAGATACAACAAAGAAACATTAGCAGTGCGCTACAAAAATAAAAACATAGCCGAAGTACTCGACATGACTGTAGAAGAAGCTCTAAAATTCTTTGAAAACACACCGCAGATAGCTCGCAAACTCAAAACCCTAGATGACGTAGGCTTAGGCTATATTAAACTAGGACAGAGTTCAACAACTTTATCAGGCGGAGAAAGCCAACGCATTAAGATTACACGAGAGCTCAGCAAAAACAAACAAGGTCATATAGTCTACATGCTAGACGAACCTACCACAGGATTACACTTCGACGATACAAAACGCCTAATAAAAGTCTTAAACCGCCTAGTAGACAACGGCAACACAGTCTTCATCATCGAACACAATCTAGACGTCATTAAAAGCTGTGATCAACTAATAGACCTTGGACCAGAAGGTGGTGCAGCAGGTGGACAACTCTTAGCACAAGGAACACCAGAAGAAATAATTCTAAACACAACCTCGTATACAGGAATGTTTTTGAAAAAAATGTTGCCACATCAAAAGTAACATATTGCTAACCTAAAGTAATGTTAACTACTTCAACTCGAGGCATAGTGTGTCTCGGATTTTGTTCTTTTTTAATAGTTTTTTTGGTACTTTTTTGGTACTTTTTTGGGAAATTGGTTTTTTTTGATGAACATACTTTTAAGTAACGTATTTACATTCTTTTAAAATAATAATAGAAGGTTATAATTTGGGAAAGAAGAAGGTCTTAAGTGAAGGCGAGATTAACGAGTTAGTTTATCCTGGGCAGGGCGAAGTCTTAGGTGTGGTTACAAAGCTACTTGGTTTTGATCGTATTCAAGTTAAATGTCAAGATGGTGCTGATAGGCTCTGTAGAATTTGTGGTAAAATGAAGCGTCGTGTTTGGATTCGTGAAGGTGACATAGTTATAGTTGCGCCTTGGGATTTTCAGAAGGAGACGCGTGCTGACGTTGTTTGGCGTTATACGCATTCGCAGGCGGATAATTTAAGACGTAAAGGGTTGTTATCTCTTTAATTCAAATTTTTTTTGAAGTATCTTTGTTTGTTCTGCTGCTTTAGTGTGTAAATTGTATGTCTCGTAAAGTTCGTGAACGTCTTGAGTATAATGAGAAGCGTGTTGAACGTAGAGATAAAATGCTGCATCATGATAGGACTAATGAGCGAGCTACTGTTGAAGAGGTTTTTGATCAAGCTACGCGTCTTGTTGTTTTTGGCTTGTTAAATGCTGGTACTCTCTATGAGGTTAACGGTGTGGTTAGCAGCGGTAAGGAGGCTCGTGTTTATTGGGGTAAGAATAGTGCCGGCGTGGATTTGGCTGTGAAAATTTATTTAACCTCTTCTGCTGAATTTAAAAAGGGTATATTGAAGTATATTGAAGGGGATCCTAGGTTTAAAAGTGTTAAACGGGATACACGTTCATTGTTTGCTGTTTGGGCTCAGAAAGAGTTTCGTAATCTTGAAGAAGCAGGTCAGGCTAGGGTACGTGTTCCTAAGACTGTTGCTGTGAAAAGCAATGTTGTTGTTATGGAGTTTATAGGTAAAGATGGTGTAAGTGCGCCGTCTCTTAAAGAGTCGCCTCCTGATGACCCTGAGCGTATCTATAAATTGTTAGTAACTAATCTTAAGCGTCTCTATCAGAAGGCAAAGCTAGTTCATGGTGACCTTAGTGAATATAACATTTTAATGTGGAAGGGCAAACCTGTAATTATTGACATGTCCCAATCCGTCTCTATTGAGCATCCTATGGCAAAATTTATGTTAACAAGAGATATAAATAATCTAAATAGGTTCTTTAATAAGTTAAACGTAAATATTATACCTGTTGAAGAATTACAAAAACAAATAGTTGGAAAATAACAATGTCTAACCTTGACTCCTTTATACGAATACCCAAAGAACGTGTTGGCATACTCTTAGGTCCTGAGGGTAAAACTAAAGTGTACATAGAGAAGCAGATGAAAATAAATCTTGAAGTTGACAGTGAAGACGGCGGTATAACTATAAAATTGGATAAAGACCAAAATGATCCGTCCATGCTGTTTCGCGCAAAAGATCTTGTCACGGCAATTGGGCGAGGTTTTGCTCCTGAGGTGGCTTTTCGTTTAATACGAAATGAAGATGACGTTTTTGACCTTATTGATCTGCGCATAATTTTTGGACGATCTGAAGCAGATATAAAGCGCATAAAGGGTCGTCTTATAGGCTCTGAAGGAAAGACTCGTCGTTTAATAGAAGAATTAACAGAAGCAAACGTTACCATATACGGGCACACTGTAGGCATCATCGGAAGTTACGAAGAAGCTGACGCTGCACGAAATGCTGTACAGATGATAATTGAAGGCTGTGAACATAAAACAGTCTACAAATATCTTCAGCGTAAACGTACTGAGATGAAGAAAGAAAAAATGCAGCTCTGGGAAACACCCAAAGACCGCTAATCTCTCCTATTTTTCAATGAGTCTCTCTGTTGTTTTAGGGTTGTTAGTATAGTATTTCGAATGTGTTTTTGTGGAATTTTATTAGTCCTTGGTTTCTCATTTTGCATAGTTCATTTGACATGGTGCTTCTGTCTACGCAGAGGTAATGGGCTAATTCTTCTCTGTTGTATAGTCTAGTAATTTTTTTGCTGTACCTCTTTGTATGTCTAACCCTAACTTCCTGATTTAAGTAATAGGTTTTAGTTTTGGGCTTGTTTTTTGGTTATTTTTGTGTTAGAGGTTTTTTTTACGGTAGTGACATGTTACTTATGATAAGTAATATGTGTGTAAGTTCTAAACGTCCAAATATTGCCTCAATTATAAAAATAAC
>WRGM01000070.1 GCA_009787175.1 Candidatus Bathycorpusculum fermentans
ATATTGACAGGCGCGATTTTGCATTATCATCACGCAAAATGTACCTTTATCGAAACGCTCCGCAACATTCAGAACCAAAATCCCCAAGCTTTAAAATGATATAACTTATATGGTTTAACAGTCATTATAATATCATCTCAATAGGAAACGATTATTAGACAGCCTAAAATATGTTATTCTTCTAAAGACTGCTAGAACAGAATAGGAAAATATGCAGAATTAATTTAAAGAACAGTCTCCAAAAACATATGTAGAAATATTGAGTATTTTAAAGTAGTTTTGACATGTATGGTCCATCGTGTTTGTAGCCAAAGCGCATGTAGTATCGTTTAGTGCCTAAGGCGCTTATTACAAGTATTTTTTTTAGATCTGCTTGCTTTGCAATGTTTTCAGCTTCTTCTAGTAGGCGTATACCGTAGCCTTTGTGTTGCCAAGCTTCAGGTATATGTATGCCGACAGGTACAAGGGAGCCGTAAATGTGTAATTCTCGAACTATAGCAGAGGGCATCTCGGTTATCTCGGGTCTATGAGCTTTAAGGGAGGGAATGCGGAGTCGCAGATATCCTAGTAGCACATTATTTTTTGGGTCTTCTGCTGAAATAAAAAAGTCTTTACCCCCAGATGCCGTGTATTGTTCAGTTATAATTTGAATATTGTTAAGGTCAGGCTTTACGTGGTCAGTTTCTATACGGTGTCCAACTTCTCTGCAACGGATGCATTGACATTGAATATTTTGTGCTTGTAGTTTTTCATGAACTATTTGCCGTAGGTTGCTCTTTTTTACGCCGTCTATAATTAATCTAGCAGGTATATCGCGTTGGACACGCATAACTCTGACCCATTTTGGAAAGAACCTTTTGACTTCTGCTATAACATCAGCTGCTTGCTCAGTAGAATATGGCTGATATTTACCTTCCTGCATCCATTGATACACTTTAGTTCCATCAATTGCAAGGCAAGGGTAAATTTTTATCATGTCAGGTTTGAATTGTTGATCTGAAAAAATTTTGTGAAAAATTTCAATGTCTTTTTGAGGGCTAGAGCCAGGCATACCAGGCATTAGGTGGTATACTATTTTTAATCCAGCGTCTTTTGCAATTTGAGTAGCCTCAACAACATCAGCAACTGTATGTGTTCTGCCTACCAGTTTATATATGTCATCACATGGGTTTTGCACGCCAAGTTCTACACGTGTTACACCCATGTCGAGCATAGCATCTATATGAGATTGTTTTGACCAGTCAGGACGAGTTTCAACGGTTATGCCAACATTGCGTATTTTGCATGTTTCCGCATTTAATTTTGCCTCATCTAAATTACCCGAGTCTTTACCGGCTATAGCATCTATGCATCGTTGGATAAAGCGGGTTTGATATTCATAGTCTGTTGCAGGAAATGTTCCACCCATTATTATTAATTCAACTTTGTCTACTTTATGACCAATAGCTGTAAGCTGTTCAATACGACTTTGCACTTGCAGATATGGATCAAAATTGTTTTGACTACCGCGCATAGCGGCAGGCTCGTGACCCGTATAGCTCTGAGGAGAACCACGTGTTGGTCCGCCGGGGCAGTATGCACAGGGTTCAGGTTGTGGACAAGGATATGGCTCTGTCATAGTTGCAATAACAGTTACGCCGCTTATAGTTCGCGTTGTTTTCCGCCGCAGTATGGGCAATAATTGCCTAGATTCTTCAGCAGAGGTTAAAACGGCTATTAATTCAGCATTAGTTATCATAATAGGAAAATGATACTTAGCAGCGATTTTCAGCTTTAACCTATTTACATCTTCATGACTCGGGACTTGCATAGAGAGCAAAGCCGTTATTACTTCACGAAGAGCAACATTACGATCCAAATTTTACATCCAACAAAAACAAGTATTAAATGACAAATAAATAGACTATAAGGAAATGTGACAGTTTAAAGAACAAGCTGAGTATAGAAACTGTTACATCCAGTTTTGTCCAGGCTTGCGCTGAAGAATCATACGCTTTTCATAATTGCGTCTGCTTCTTGTTTTCGGACTTGGAGACACTTTCACTTCTGCCGTAATTTTTGGCGTTTGAGAACGAACTTTTCCTGCTTTAGATAACGAACCGTGAGTTGGCATACATTACACCTTCGCAATTACATCAAAAAAGTCACTTTTAAACCTTCCTAAAAAAGATTCTGGTAACTTGTTGAAATACCCACCAAATTAACAGCAGCAACATAAACAGTTGAGACTTTACATGCAACCAATTTTTAGCCAGTATCTTGCCGTCAGGTTTTCTTTATCACACAAAAGAATCTTGGTCATTCCACTAAAATAGAGTTATGGACTTTGTTGCAAATTGTCATGTTTAAAAATGTTGGTTAAGAGCTAAATGCTCTTAGGGGTTATTATTTTTGGTTTAGGTATTCATGTATGCTTTTTGCAGCGATTTTTCCTGATTCCATTGCACTTATAACTGTTGCTTCACCTGTCGCTATGTCTCCACCTGCGTAAACTGCATCTAGGCTGGTTTTGCCGGTTTTTTTGTCAATTACAATTATGCCGCCTGCAACGGTTTCAAGACCTTTTGTGGCGCTTTGTATTATGGGGTTGGGTGTGCGTCCAATTGCGATGATTACTGTGTCAATGTCCATGGTTGTTTCAGAGCCTTTGATAGGTATGGGTTTGCGTCTTCCAGAAGGATCAGGTTCGCTAAGTTCCATTGTTACGTATCCCATAGCTTTTACATTGCCTTGTTCATCGCCGATGATTTTTGTTGGGGCTGTTAAGAGTTTGAATTCTATACCTTCTTCTTCGGCGTTTAGTATTTCTTCTTCTCGTGCGGGCATTTCGTCTTTACCTCTGCGATAGACTAGGTAGACTTTGTCTGCGTTTAGTCGTATAGCTGACCGTGCTGCGTCTAGGGCTACGTTGCCGCCTCCTATAACTGCGACTTTTTTGCCTATGCCTAAGGGTGTTTTGTATTCTGGGAATAGGTAGGCTTTCATAAGGTTAACGCGTATTAAAAACTCGTTTGCACTATAGACGCCGTTTAGGTTTTCGCCAGGTATGTTCATGAATTTTGGAAGACCTGCGCCTGTGCCTATGAAAACTGCTTTGAAGCCGTTTTGGAATAATTCATCAATTGTAAATAGTCGCCCAATTAGCGCGTCAGGGGTTAATTTTACGCCGAGTTTTCCGATGTAGTCAACTTCAGCTTTAACGATGCTTTTTGGTAATCTGAATTCTGGAATTCCATATACTAAGACGCCACCTTCAGTATGCAGGGCTTCAAAAATTTCGACGCAATAGCCAAGTTTTGCAAGATCAGCAGCGACCGTTAGTCCTGCTGGTCCTGCGCCTATTACGGCAACTTTTTTGCCGTTAGATGCCGCGGTTTTTGGTATTTTTAAGCCTTTTTCTTGTTCAACATCTGCAGCGTAACGTTCGAGACGTCCAATGCTTACGGGTTCACCTTTTTTGCCAAGTATGCAGAGTTTTTGGCATTGTTCTTCTTGTGGGCAAACGCGTCCGCATATGGCGGGTAAACTGTTTTTTTCTTTAATTTTTGCGATTGCTGCTTCATAATTTTTTTGAGTAATGCATTTTATAAATTCAGGAATGTCAACTTCAACTGGGCAGCCTTTGACGCATTGCGCATTTGAGCAGTTTAGACATCTTGAAGCTTCAGCTATAGCTTGCTCTTCAGTGTAACCTAAGACTACTTCTTTAAAATTTTTAATGCGGTCTTTTGGCTCTTGTTTAGGTATGTCTACGGCTTTGAAGCGATTTTGAACTTGCTTTTCTTTACTTATTGATGACTGTGACATTGACAGTGTCCTCCTTTATGTGTTGCTTGTTTTTCTTCTTTTACATAGCATTTTAGACGTTGTATCAACTCTTTAAAGTCCACTTTGTGAGCATCAAATTCTGGACCATCAACACATGCGAATTTGATTTGACCATCAATAGTTACTCTGCAGGCACCACACATGCCCATGCCATCTACCATTATAGGGTTTAAACTGGCGATGGTTTTTATGTTAAAGGGTCGGGTGACTTCAGAGGTTACCATCATCATTATGGGGGGACCTATTACAAATGTTATGTTAATTTGCTCTTTCTTGTTAATGATTAGGTCTTTTAGGAGGTCGCTTACGAAGCCTTTTTGTCCTTTTGAGCCATCGTCTGTTGAGTAGATAACCTGTGTTGATACGGCTTCTATTTCTTTTTCAAGGATAAATAGGTCTTTGTTTCTTGCGCCTATGAGAGTGATTACTTTATTTCCAGCTTCTTTTAGCGCTTTGGCTACGGGGTAGGCTACGGCTGTTCCTAGGCCTCCGCAGGCTATTACGGCTGTGCCGTAGTTGTGTATTTCGCTTGGGTTGCCTAATGGTCCGGCTAGGTTTCTGATTTTTTCTCCGGTTTTGAGTTTTCCTAGTTCAATGGATGAGAAGCCGACTTCTTGGAATATTATGGTTATGGTGCCGTTTTTTTTGTCCCAGTCGGAGAATGTTAGGGGGATTCTTTCGCTTTTTTCATGTACTTTAATTATTAAGAATTGACCTGCTTGTGCTTTCGCGGCGATGTCGGGGGCGTAGATGACTAGTTTTTTTGTTATAGAGTTTAATTCTTCCTTTTTAATTACCGTATAGAGTTCCAAGATTTAGCTCCTCAATTGTTAATATAACCTTCAACCAGTTTTTGATAGTCTTCAACCGGTTAATATATAAAGGTAAATTTTTTTGTAATCCGTTTTAAATGTATAAAAGCTTTACTAAGTGAAACTAGGGAACCTATGGTTAGATGACCAAAATGGTTAAAGGGTAAATGCTCTATACCTATAGTAGGTGTTGATATGGATGTTTTAGGTTATAGGGCTAAGCTTTGGATGGTTAATAGTAAGGGTGAACCGGTGTTTGGAGATGGCATAACTGAGCTTGTTGAGGCTATTGATAAGTGCCATTCTATTGTAGAGGCGGCTAGGTGTCTTAATATGTCCTATAGGTACGCTTTACATAGGATTACTCTTGCAGAGAAACGGTTAGGTGAATTATTGGTTGTGCGTGTTAGGGGTGGCGCTAAGGGTGGAGGTTCGTCTGAGGTTACCCTTTATGGTAAAAATCTAGTTTTGCAGTATAGACGAGCTCAGATGGAGCTTAGAGGCGTTTTGGAGAAAATGCCTTAGCAGAGTTTTACGTTTGCCATTACGTAGAACATAATGTTTTTTGCTCTTTTTGCGTTTTTTGATGGCTGTTTTATAAAATAAGGGTGAATTATTTTTTTTTCCGTAATATGGCAATGGCAACAGCAGCTACTACCGCTATGATTATTGCTATTACCGCTAAAATATACACATTAAAGCTGTTTGTCTGTGGTGGTGGATATGCTTCTTCATTAGATCTCCTCGGTAATTATGAATGGTGTGGTTGTTTGTTTTGTGTAAAGATGGTTTAATTTATGTTGTTTGGTAGTTTGGTTTGGTAT
>WRGM01000071.1 GCA_009787175.1 Candidatus Bathycorpusculum fermentans
TTTTCTAGACACCATTTAAGTTCACCCTTCTTTTTGACTTTAACCATAGTCTAATTGAGAGGGGTGAAATTATTTTGTGAGAAGACAGTTGTTTTTGGGCTAGGCGTTTTTGTTCGTAATCAGAGTATTTTTCAGTTACCTGTTGATTTAGGGTGTTGAATTCTTCTAGTTTTAGTCCTGTAAAATTCCTAAAATGCTCTGGATTTTTAGATAATACAGTGTAATTTAGCACATAAACACCCTAAAAACCAAATAAAACAACCATATACTAATAAAACCTCCGATTTATCACCAAAACACTAATACAGACTAAGGTCTAATCTATGATAAAGCCGCTCATGCAGCAAATTTTTCCCTCACATGCCGCTATGGTAAAGCCTATCCTTGCCGTAGGCATTGGTTCCAAAGTAACCCATGTATCCATCACAGGATCATAGCATTCATTTGTATCAACAACAGACCCCCAGACGTCACAACCACCGATGGCGTAAATTTTTCCTTCAGATGTAGCAACTTTAACAGTATATCACGCATGGTTCATAGGCGCTTTTGTATTCCAAGAATTCTCTGCAAGTTCTGAGGAGACCAAAACAGGCTGCAAATAAATAATACACAGAAGAAGAACGATGTGAAAGGGACGAATTTATTCATGTGCAGTCATCTTTATAGTATTTGTTGTGTGGACGCGCATATAACTGTTCTGAAGGGCTAAATTCGCGGTGTTTGTTTGTTACTTAAATGTATCTTGATGTTGTGTTAAGCTTTGCTCTGTTTGATATTTTCTTTTGGTCTTAAGTTGTAATGGTTGAGTTTTGGTTTGTTTTATAGTTTGCGTCTTGTTATTTGTTGGCTTTTTGGTGTGTTATTAACTGTTGTTTCTTTGTTTAATCGTTGTTTTAGTCGTATTACTAGTAATTCGCGGTCATTTGGTTTTAGTTGCATCCAAATGGTGCGGTTTTCTCTGAATTCTTCTCCTGTGATTTTGTGCTGCTTTTGTAGTTCGCAGAGAAGTTTTACAAAGCCTTGCATGTCAAGTTGTTCATCAGTTATCTGTGTTACATTTTTTTTCTCTGCAGTATCTGTCGTGGTGGTGGTTGTTTCTGTTTGTGTTTGTATCTGTTCGTTGTTGCTAGGTGGTGGTGGATAGTTTTCGTATAGGAAGAGTGTGAAGTACAAGTTGTCCCAGTTGCGTGTTGTAGGTGAGCTGTTTTTATTGTTTAATAGTTCTAATGTGAAGTGTTCGTATTCTTGTCCTTTTGAAAAGTATTTTGTTGATTCGTTTAAAGAGTCCGTTGTGCATTTTGTAAAGTGACGTAAATGTTCAATGTTAAATATTGGTAGAACTGTTTTGTTTTCATAGTTAAAGCTGTAAATAATTACTAAGGCAAAGGCTTTATCTTGTCCTATACCGCCTATTCTTTCCCATTTAGCGTCAACTTTTTGTGCTAATGTTTTTCTATTGTCAACTGCTATGCGGAGTAGGAGTTTAAAATCATCTATTTGTAGGTATGCGTTACGGTAAATGTTAATGTTGCTAAATACTGTATTGTTATATTTTAACGGTTTGAAAAGATCCTCTAGTTTTTGGAAAAACTCACCGATGCTATCTGGATTTATCCTAAATAATTTATCAGGGTTTAACATCTCTATTTCTAGCAAGTTTTCAGTAAATGGGAATTTTTGTCTAAACTCTTTCAAGCCAGCAAATGCCCTTGTAACATCCTGCTTAACCAGACTTGCTTTTTCAAAAACATTTGCTCTCTCATGCATTTGTTCACCTTTATGCATATGCGCCACCAAATATACTGTTTAAAAGAGGGTAATGTTTGTAAAACCTCGGATGGTGTCAGATTTAAGAGAGAATGAAGCCAATGACTAAACCTACTATGAATCCTAAACCTATCGGTAACACGCCTATAAGTAATGCACCATAATGCATAACCATAGGACCATATGTTTCTGCAACAGTTTTTAATGCGTCAAGGCTTAAACCAAACAGACCAAGATAGCAGACAATGATTAATATTACTGCTGCAATAATGGCGATTTTTAAAACTCTACGCGCCAGATATCCTATAATTATGCCCATAATAAATGGAATAATCATAACTACCACTGGCGGTAAACCTCCTATACTGCCTGAAGTTATAAAGTTAAAGACTTCCTCTAACGCACTCATTTTAATAACACTCTAAAGATAGAAATACAAATTACACTATTAAACCTACTTATTAACCAATAAATTCTACATACTGCTAAATCACTGCTCATAAATCTGAACAATTACGCTTCTTTTGTTTCTTCTTAAAAATCATATCGCGATAAGTCATGCTGTGTACCACAGTTAGGTGTAACAAAATAAAACACATATCCACACTTCCTACAAAGGCGCTCTTGATTTTTCAATACTTCAACCATGTGCGAACCACATTTAGGACACTTCATATGTGAATCTGACATACTATCAACCAACAGTAACTGATTATCTTAGTGAGTGTTTCTCGTCATACTTTTTCTTTTTTTAGGTGTTTTCCGAAAGATAAATAGCTTGAACATAACCAGATATAATATAGATTTAGCTTCTTACGCTGAATTTAAAACTTATACATGAAGGAGAAAAAATGTGATGACTTCAAAAAAAATCATGGGGTTAACAATTATTGTACTTCTTGTGTTCTCAAGTTTCAACATGTTATTGTTTGCTCAAAATAATGTTATTGCTACGGTGGCTAGTTCGGGTAATGATTTATTAAGGTTTGAGTGGCCGCAGTTTAATGGTGATTCTTCTTTTACTCGTTTTTCGCCGGGGCCTGCTCCTTCGGTTTTTGATGTTGCTTGGCAGACTGATGTTTCTAATTTGCGTAGTTATCTTGCGGCTTTTGATGGTTTTGTTTTTGCTGCAAATGATGTGGCGGTGTTTGCGCTTAGGTATGATACGGGTGAGGTTGTTTGGGAGAGGTCTATTGAGATGAATGGTAATTGGCCTGTGGCGTACAAGTTGGATGATGCTCGTATGTTAGTGGAGGGTACTTGTCTTGAGATTGCTACGGGTAATGTTCTCTGGGTTAGTGATGCTTTTTCTGCTGATACTGGTAATTTTAATTCTAATGTGTATGTTCCTGAGGAGCGAATGTTTTATTTAAAAGTGGATGCGTCTGTGCAGGCGTGGGATTTTTCTGATTTGTCGAAACCTCCTGTTTTGGTTTGGTCTACGTATGTTCCAGGTGGTGGTCGGGTGGGGTCTGGTGTGACGTATGGTGATGGTAAGCTTTTTCCCGGTTCTTTTCAGGATCAGCAGATAGCTATTGATGCTAAGACGGGTAAGGTTTTATGGACTACTTTTACAAAGTCGGCTATGATTTTTTTTGGTTCCTATGTTGATGGCAAATTTATTCGTGGTGGTACTGATGATAATACTATGTACTGTTTTGATGCTAATAGTGGCGAAATTTTGTGGACGTATGTGGCTGAAACGTCTGGGTATTTTTGTTGTGGCACTGCAGTTGGTTATGGTATGGTTTATTCGCCAAATAAGGATGGTTATATATATGCTATAGATGTGGAGACGGGTGATTTGGTTTGGCGGTATAAAGGTCCTGGTACTATGATTTTTCCGGGAATGCCAACGGTTGCTGATGGTAAAGTGTATGTTACCTCTGGGCAGAATGCTGCGTATGGTGATGAATCTGGTTCTTCAGAGTTTGCTTGTTTAAATGCTTTTACAGGTGAGGCTATTTGGACAATGCCTATTGAGGCTTATGCGCCAAGAGAATCTGTTGCTATAGCCTATGGTTATCTCTATCTTATACCTGGTGAGGTTACTGAGGCTGTGGATTCCACTTCAGGTGATGAGTATGAGCTCATGGGTCATATTTTGGCAATTACTCCTGATAGCCCAGTGTCCGATGCGGATTGTTGGAGTATGTTTCGTCATGATGCCGTTCGCTCCTCTATTGGTGTAAAGGGGCCTGAAAATCTAAGTTTAATCTGGAGTTTTACAACAGGCGGGGCTGTAGTGTCCTCTCCTAGTATTGTAAATGGCATCGTCTACTTTGGCTCACAGGATCATAATATTTATGCCGTTGACGCTAAGTATGGTCATAAAATCTGGAGTTTTACCACTAATAATACTGTTGAATCCTCTGTTGCTGTGGCTGACGGCAAAGTTGTAACCGGCGCAGAAGACGGTTACGTTTATTGTCTTGACGCTTATACTGGTAAAATGCTATGGAAAACATTTGTAAACGGAAACCAACCCGTAACATACGGCTCCGCCGTTATGATAAGATCCTCCCCCGCCATAGTTGACAACACAGTCTACATAGGCTCCCTAGACGGTCATCTTTATGCCCTAAACTTTGCTAACGGGGCTATACTTTGGAAATACCAAACAGGCGGCTGGATAAAATCTTCTCCAACGATTTCAAATAACGCTGTATATATAACCTCAGAGACCCCGGATTTTGGCACCATATATAAAATGGATGCATCCACTGGCACTTTAATATGGAAACAAGCCTTACCCTACGAGTATCAATTCACCGGCGGCTCTGACATGATAGGCACCCCAACAGTAGCAGATGGAAAAGTATTCACCTCAGCAAACCTTCGAACATACTACTGTCTAAATGATCAAAATGGAGAAATAATCTGGAACTTTACCAACCCCGCCGCTAACGAATTCATAGTATCCTCCCCAATATATCTAAATGATAAACTATTCATAGTTGATAAATTTGACATAACCTGCCTAAACGCTACAACAGGCAACAAAATCTGGAACACCTTCACAGGTGATGAATACTACGTTTCACCCTCATATGCAGACGGCAAAATTTACATAGTAACAAGCGAACGCAACGTCTTTATCTTCGACGCGGTAACAGGCGAAAAACTCGACCGGCACATACTCCCCTCCCCAAGCTGGTCCTCACCAACCCCATACGATGGAAAATTATACATAGGAAGCAAAGACTGGAACCTATACTGCCTAGGAGAATACAATACAAATGCCATGACACTCACATTACAAACAGATACAACTCAGCTAAAAACAGGTGAAAACATAACTTTTTCAGGAAAACTCTCCCCCATACTACCCAAAGTCGTCATAATCCTTACCATAACCAACCCTAACGGAGAAACACAAACCTCTACCACTACAACAAAACCCGACGGAACATACACCTACACATACACTCCATACATAGATGGCACATACACCGCCACAGCAACATACCAAACAAACCCACCCATAACAAGCCCCACAATAACATTTAACTTAAACACAAACAACATCAACATACAGCAACCAATCACTCAGATACCCCCATACATATACATAATAATAGGTGCACTCACAGCCACACTAATACTAACAATAATAATACTTCTGATACTAAAAAAACAACAACACACCCCTCTGTAAACTATTTGCCTTCTAAAATTGAGAGTTTTCACTTATAGGGAGATAAAGCTATTGTTTGAATTTGAGTGAAGATATCAGGTGTTGTTAGGTTTTTCCACAGTTTTAACGA
>WRGM01000072.1 GCA_009787175.1 Candidatus Bathycorpusculum fermentans
TAGAGCTTGTTGATAAACTATCTTTAGACTTAACAGAAGGCGGCTTATCCTTTCATCTTAAAGCAATGGGTCTGACTTTTAAAAAAAGAAAAAGAAGGGGGATTACCTGTTTTTTTCAGACCTTGCAAAGAAAACGGTTCCTATCACAAGACAGACTAACGTTATAATTGCAATTGCAACAAAATTGATTAACGGATTAAACATTGCAGCATCAACACTTGTAATAGCTCTGGCAAGATCTATACAATAAGTCATAGGCATAACACGACTTAGCACAAGCAACACCATGTTGGATTCATTTATAGGAATTATTGCGCCAGATAGGAACATTTGTGGCATTATTAATAGCATTACAGCATAGTTTGCTGTTTTTTTATTTTTAATTAATCCTATTAAAATCATCGACATAGCCCCACCTGCAAAACACATAAGTGGCGAAAGCACAAGAATCAACAATAGCTGACCAATCGGAAGCGTTATACCCATAACTAACCCAACGATAAGTGTTCCTACCATACTAACTATCGCGCCAAAGGTTGCACCTAATATTTTACCTATAACAAGCGAATACCGCGAAACAGGTGATACCAAAATTTCTTGATTAAAATCCGTTTCATGATCATCCACAAGCGAGGTCATACCCATAGCTGTTACCATAAATAACATATTTACTAGCATACCAACAAGCATAAAAGTACCAAGACCCTCCCCACCAGCCATACCCAATATATTGCCCCCAATTAACCCCATCATAAAAATCGGCATAACAAAAAGCAACACCAATGTACTAGGTGATTTAAAAAATACAGTAAGCTCCCTAGCCATCACAGCTATAACAGTATTTAATTCCCTTGAAACACGCGATTTTTTACGTGTTAAAACTTGCTCAGTCATATTATTGTACCTCCAGATGGTTGTTTGACTTGTTCAAAAACTCAACATAGGCATCCTCTAAGAGGGGTTCATGAATTTTTAGCACTGAGAGTTTTGTTTTCAGCTGTGATATGATTTCTTGTGGCGACTCATCATATGGAACAGCTATATGCCCATTTACAGTGTAGGGTAATTTTAATGCAGAAAGTTCTGATGTTAATTCGCCACGATTTTGTGCATCTAAAATCAGTTCTTGTTTAAGCAAACTTTTCTTCAACTCCTCAGGTGGAGAACAAGCGATAACTTTACCGTTATTTATGATACAAACATTATCTGCATTCTCAGCCTCATCTATGTAGTGTGTGGTAAGAAAAATTGTTGTGCCAAATTGATTACGAATGCCGTTGATGTATTCCCATAGTCCTCTGCGACTTACAGCATCTAAGCCTTGTGTGGGTTCATCTAGAAATAAAACGTCTGGGGTGTGTATTAAGCTGCGTACAATTTCTAGTTTTCTTTGCATGCCACCTGAGAGTTTTTTTACGGGTTTAAATAGTGCATCAATACTTAAGCCTAGAACTTGGGCGAGGGTTATTACTTTGTCGCGGTAGGCTTTGGGCATTAATTTAAATGTTGGACGGTAGCTGCACATGCCATAGAGACAGGCATGGAAGCGAATGTTTTCCTCAGCGGTGAGTTGGCGGTCGAGACTGGGTTTTTGAAAGATGATGCCTATTTTTTCTCGGATTTCTTGTGCCTGCGTATCTATGTTAAAACCCGCAATTTTTACGTCTCCGGATGTTTTTCCAAGGGTAGTGGTAAGTATTGATATAGTTGTGGTTTTTCCTGCGCCGTTGGGGCCTAGAAAAGCGAAAAATTCGCCTTTTTTTACGGAAAAGCTAATGTTGTCAACGGAGGGTGTTTTTGCGCCCTTGTAGCGTTTAACTAGATTTTTTACCTCTATTACGGTATTACTATTCGTCGTTATCGTTGTAATGGCCTCCAAAACCTCTGTGCCTATGGTGGTGGTGATTAAAACCCCAAAATCCTCTAAAGGCGTCATGTTTGTTGCCGTGTTTTGCAAAGAATCGTTCTCTGAAAAATTCGGCGAAAGCGTCCTCTTCAGTGTTTACTTTTTTCTCAAGGGTGGGGATTATTTGTTCTATGTAGTTTGTGAGGTTGGTTTGTTCTTCTGGGTTTAGGCAATCGAAAATTTCTTCTAGGTAATTGTTGTCTGTTTGGTTGTTTTCGTTGGGTATGGCTTGGCGTCCTGTGTCTGTTAGTTTTATGACAAAGGAGCGGCGGTCTTTTTCTGATTGTGTGCGGGTGATGTATCCGTTTTTTTCGAGTTTGTCGAGTAGTTCTGATAGTGCTTGTTTACTTATGTCTAGTAGGTATCCGAGTTCTTTTTGTACTATTTCAGGCTGCATTTTTAGAATGGCGAGTACTCGTCCTTGTCCGCTATAGGGGGTAAAGCCTTCTTTTACGCGTGTTTGTATTTGGTATCGGAAGAGAAGTTCATCTAAATGTGTGAACAGTATTGCTAATTGTTTTCTTTGTTCTTTCATGTTTTATTCCTCTTTTTTAATCAACAACATGACTATTACGTCATGTACATGACAAATTACGCATGTTTATAAACATGTCGTCAAGTACCTTAATATTTTGGCGTGTTGGCTGTACAAAAACATGTATTTAACGCAAAATAGCTGTAATTTACGCTCGTTATGAACCTTAAGGGAATCAACGGCTGCAGTAGATGTTTGAGAACCATTATTTAGAGTTTACTTGATAACAATATCATAGCCTTTCATATGCAAACAATTAAGCAAACGCTGCATAGTTGTATAGAGGTATTTTGGTTTTAAAAATTTTGGCGGTTCTATTTTTAGGTCTCTATATGCGAAAATCATGTAAAATATTGGCTAACTGTAAAACAAGGCTTTCAAGGTTTTTCAGCAAACTCTGGTGTAAAATTAAAACTGTGTTTAAACCATCTGCCCACACTGTAGTGGTTTTAAAGCAAAAAAACGAGGAAAACTAAATGATTGAAACACTTCTTCTGTTTTTTACCAGCTTGAACCTAGATATGTTATCCTCTATAGTGTTGCTAATTGCTACTTCTTTGGTTGTGTATCAGTTTTTGCCTTTAGTTAGAGCCGAAGGCCCCGAAGAACAAGCGCGTGCGCAGAAAGTCTTGGTGGGATGCATCATTGCAGGAGTGCTTATGGCTGTTGCTAAACCAGTGGCTTTCTGGGTCACGGGATGGAATGTAACCACGATGCAAACGGGTCTACCCACGGAATTAATCAACGCCGTAGACAAACTCCTTCAACTACTCATGTACATAGGCGTAATCGTCGTAATAGCAGGACTCATCTACGGCGGCATACAACTAAGCCACACCACCAACACCACCAACAGCACAAAACAACAACATAGCTCAATAGTTAGCCAGAAAAATGTCCCCTAAAGAACTATTTACACTTGTAGTAGTTGTTCCCCTTTTTCTTTTTCTCTCAAGTCTTTTTCCACTAATTCGGGTGTTATTTGTTGTGTTGTGGGTGGTTTATTTAGGCTTTGACGTAACCTCAACATACATATTTTATCTTAAAGACCCACATCAATTTCCAAATAATGAACGCAACAAACTCTTTGTATGGTTCACAAAAAAAGTTGGCTTCAAAAAAGCAACCATACTATTCCCACTGACGATTGAAATTCCATTATTACTATTCTTTGCTGTGATACCCCTGCAAATACTGTATGTTAACATGTTCCCCTTAGCGTCAAATAATTTATGGGCGTGCTTTGCCACAAGCTTTGGCATATCCGCAGTTGGCCACCTACAAGCAGCCCTCAAAAACACCAAATATAACCATAAAACCAAAACAACAACACCCCACACACAAAAAATAACACAAATTAACCAAACAACCCCCAAAAATACCGCACCAAAAATTGCCACATCAAAAAACAATCTAACTGCGACATGGTTTTGACCAAAACATGCTCCAACTGGAGCACGTTTTGCCCCAAACCGTGTCGCACAACCACACCAAAAAACATACAAAACACAACACCCCAAAAACAAAAACAGAAACAACCACACAACAACAATTAAACAAACCACCTAACAAACACGTTCAACCCAAAGCCACATCATCAAACGACCCTACCTTTGCTGATTTTACACAGTACCTTATCCGACCATCAACTCGACTAATTCGCGACCTACTAACACCACACCTCTTCAAAACTTTACCCAACTTAGTTCCATTCCAATACCTATCAAACGCCCCCCTATCCCCACCAAACTCGTGAAAAGAATCCATCCACAAAAACTCCAAAATATGCTCAAACATAACAAAATCCTCACCTAAAGCACAAACCCGATCAAAAACCCGCTTCACAACCGCCTCCTCTTCTTGTAATATTTGTTCCTGATGTTTCAACCATTCCGCAACTAATCGTCCCTCCTGTGTTAAGATACAAAAATCACAAGCCCACCCATCCAAAGGAACCCAAGAAAAACCCGACAGAGTTGACCACAAAGACACCACAAACCCCCTTGCAATTAAACGTTCATAGGCATGTCTAATTTTTCGCTCTTCTTCAAAGAATATCTTTTGTTTTTTCTTTGAACAATACGTTTCATACGTGAGCTTAAATTCTCGTTGCACCGCAATCCAAATAGGAATATACCTACCCGGCGGGTTATCTTCCGCTAAAAGTAAGAAAAGAAGGAGTTTTTGAAGCTTACCAATTTTTAACCAAACCACACCGCATCCCCAGTCGTAACATCCAATAGACCACCTCTTGCAGGTTGGCAGTTCCGACACAAAATTGGTATTTTTTCCTCTTCTACAGTATTGTTGTCTACTCTGACTTGCTGATCAGCGTTGCAATAGTTACAATACACCAAAAAGATGTGCGGACTAAAGTCTACATGCTCAAAAATCATGTTTTCTTTTTGTATTACAATATCTATATTCTTAAGATAAACCCTATCTTTAAAATTAGCCCGATGTAAACGCCCACACGCACAATAATAACCCCCACTCATCAACAAAGATTTCTGAATAACAGACTCACCTGCGCTCTCAGTACCCGAAAGATATGTGTTCTCTTCTGAGTTATTGTAAGGTTCTAAATCAAACTTGGTTGATGTTTTAGTTTGAGTTGTTTCTGGTGGGGTGTTAGTTTTTTGTTGTTGTTTTTTAGCGTTGTTTAGTATGCGAAGGGCATCATTTGGACTTATGGGTCTATCAAATTTTATGTGCAGGGTATTGTTTTGTGTTTCGTCTTCTTGGGGTGGGTAGGGGTTGTTTGTTGTTGTGGTTGGTAGGGGTTGGGTTTGTTTGATGTATTTGCTTAGTGTTTGGGTTAGGGAGTGGGAGGCTATGTTGTGGGTTTTGTATTCTTCGGCTAATTCTTCTTGTAGGTAGGCTGGAAACTGGGCGATTATGTGTAGGTCGTATAGAGTGATTGTAGCGAATTTTTTTACGGCTTCTTCAAGGTCTAATCGTGCTTTAGGCACTAAATCGTCTAAAGAGAATAGTTCTTTTAGGGATTTGTCTGACAAGATATCTTTGTAGACTTGTGAGAGGTTTACGCCGTTTTCTTGGTCTTGCTTTACTACCTCTGCGAGCTTAAACCAATTAACATGCCCCCGCAGGAGGCTAGAGCTAA